>DAIPYV010000072.1:0-16332 GCA_036782555.1 Saprospiraceae bacterium | reverse complement strand
TTCGTTTGCCAAAGTCAGCAAAAAACTGCTCAAACAAATCTGGCATCCAATACCAGCTTGGACCCATATCAAAATGATACCCTTGCTCAACACTGAATTGTCTTGCTCGGCCTCCAGGTGTACTATTTTTTTCGAACAAATGCACCTCATGACCTTTTTGAGCGGTATAAGCTGCCGCAGAAAGACCCGAAAAACCCGAACCAATTATGGCTATTTTCTTCATTTACCTATTTCTGTTTAATTATTTAAGACACAAAGTTAAACAAAATAATATAATAATGTTTGATTTAGTCTTGTTTTTTTAAAAAAATATTTATTAACCTTTTATAATTTAATGTTATTCCTACTTCACTGAATTTGAGAACATAACGTTGAGCCATCAAAATTACAAACCTTTTTTTAAATGATTTTGTTTTTACCTTTTTATTATTGTTGCATTTGTCCCATATTAAGATAATAAAATTGGTAACGATTTGAATTGTGTCGGCAAAATTTACTACTTTTACGGCTCTCAAATATAAACCAATTTTAAAATATTTTAAAGATCTTATTTAAATATGAAATGGGAAGGACATAGAAAAAGTAAAAATTTCGAAGATCGTAGAGGGATGAGTACTGGTGGAAAGGTCGCAGTCGGTGGTGGATTATTAGGATTTATATTTTTGTTGATTCAGGTATTTTTAGGTGGGGATGCAGCCCAGCTGACACAAGCCCTTCAGGACCAAATGACGGCAAATCAGACGACACAAGGACAGGAGCTTTCTGCAGAAGACAAGAGGATGGGTGATTTTGTTTCTTCAGTTTTTGCTATGACAGAAGATGTATGGCATGAATTGTTTAAGCAAAGTGGTGCTGTATATAAAGAACCTAAAATGGTATTATTTAGCGATGGTGTTCAATCTGCATGTGGTGGAGCGTCTTCCAGTTCTGGACCATTTTATTGTCCTGCAGACGAGACTGTGTATATGGATTTAGCTTTTTTCAACATCCTCAGAGATAGATTTGGTGCTAAAGGAGGTGACTTTGCCATTGCTTATGTAATAGCACATGAAGTAGGTCACCATGTCCAACATTTACAAGGTATTCTGCAAAAAGTTCAAAGCATGAGACGTCAGTTACCTCAAGCCGAGGGAAATAAAGTACATGTAGCCATGGAATTACAAGCAGATTATTACGCTGGTGTTTGGGCTCATTATGTGAGAGACCTCCTTGAACCAAGTGATTTTGATCAAGCCCTTAATGCCGCAGCTGTGGTTGGAAATGACAATATGCAAAAAAGGACCCAAGGATATGTAGTGCCCGAAAGCTTTACACACGGTACTTCACAACAGAGAATGGAATGGCTCACTCGAGGTTTCAAATCAGGTAATCTCAAAGATGGCGACACCTATTCAGTTTTGTTAAATTAAGGTTAGAGATTTTTATTAATTTACATCTTTACAAATCTTCTTGACTTAGAGGTCTTTTTTCGATATTCCATAAAAATCCTTTAACCTTTATTTGCTCGTGATTAGTGCTTTTCATGGGCAATACCTTAGATTTGGGTTCTACATAATTCCGTATAGATATAACACTATTCTCATCAAATTCAAAAGAGATTTTACTGGCCTCCGTTTTATTTACACCGATATAGGCTTTATCGTCATCGGTAAGATAATATAAAACTTGTGCATTGCCGTCCACATCAAGCCGTTTCATTTTATTCTCTTCAAAAAATGCTTGCATAAATCGACCTTGTATTTGATTAAAAAATATATAGTCATTGGTGCTCAATATGGTGGCATTATTGCGCACATTCAGCCTATCCATTTTCTTATCTTTCATCATTATCTGTATAGTGTCTCCAGCTATTTGGGAACTATCTGACCATACATATGGTTGCTCAAAAAAAGTAAATATGGAGTCTTTATTAGAATAAACCACTGAGTCACATATCGCTTGAAAATCCTTTTTAAATAAACGTACATCTTTTTGGCCTATAAAAAAATCCAAGGTATCAATGATGCCAGTATAGATGGTATCAGTGATAAGTCCCATACGCACTGAATCCATTATTGTGAGGAATATTGTATTTTCAATGATAGATATAATTTGAATAGAATCATTTTCTATTATTTGATTGTCTATGGATAAACTATCATTTCCAGAAGATAGAGTGTCCCTTTGAGACTGGGCTTGCTGCGCCCTTCGCACAGCATCAAAATCTGGATAAATGACTCTTTCTTTAAATAATCTTATAGACTTAAGGGTATCGGCTTTCATAAAAAGAGAATCTCCCTCTATTTCACTGATAAACATAGGTCTATCGACATCATTGATTGCCAACATGCTATTGGCCTCCCCGTCATAACGAACATGATCAGCTATGATGGCTGTTTTGGCTGACGTATCTCGCCAGATTACGTTGCCATCGGCTTTACCTATTTTTAGTGCTTTGTCATAATCCAAAGTGTCAGCATCTATAATATAAGGAGCATCACTGACCTGTGACCTTCCCTTTACCTTAAATTTTTCAGACTTTTTATCGTAATAGATATCATCGCCTTTGACTTCGTTTTTTTCACCTTTATAATAACCATCCCCCGTCAATTGAAAAGTCTCATTCTTCTGATCAAAATATATCAAATTGGCTAAAGCTGTATCTTTTTCAGAATAATACTCACTTTTCTTACCTGAGCTTTTAATTATAACGATATCCTCAGCGCCATCATAGGATATGGTATCTCCTTTGGCCACAGTATTGCCTTCCTGATATTGAGCGTTTCCAATAAAATCACCAACTTTGTTTTCTAAATCAAACCAACCTCCTTGGCTGTATATAATATTGGTATCTTTTTCTATTCTCACATCTGATAAAAAAAAGCTTGTATTAGATGCCAAATCATATTTTAATGAATCCGTAATGAGCAAAAAGTTTTCATCAGTCACCTTAACTTTTTCATAAAAATAAGCCAACTGTTCTTCCAAAAAATACTGACCTCTTCTACTTTTTAGCTCTGAAGTTTTATCTATAAGCTTTCCATTTTTAGTATAGGTGGCAATTTTTTTGGCTACATCATAGTGGAGATAAGTCGTATATAGTTTTCTATCAAATCCATTTTCAAATATAATATTTCCATAAATGTGAGCTATAAGTGAATCTCCATTATAGTGTAACGAATCTGCAAATATTTTGATTGTGTCATTCTGCATCATCACCACATTATCATACATTTTTAGTACTTGATCTCTTAATATAGCTCGGTCACAATACATGAATGTACCCGAGTGAAATATTTTAACATCTCCATTAAGGTACTGAATCGGAGGTTCTTGAGAAGCATCGATAATTTGATTGTTTTCTTGGTGCAGAGTTATCTTACTCTTTTGTAAAAAAGAATATTCTGGCATTAAAATAACACCTAAAACAAAAAAGATATTTAATATGAACCTATTCAAATCAGTATAAAAACGATAAAACCTCGATAATGTTATTTTCAAAAAATAAATAGAAAAAATATTCAAAAAATGATGCAAAGTTACTCCATTCCTTTTATTAATAAGGGTTAAAAGAAAATTTTATTCTTACATGACTTCTTTTTAAACAAAGTTCCTGATTTAACTATTTATTTTTTCATTTTAAATACATTATCAATGCCTATCAAAATCGCTAAAATAGAAATCATTCCGCTTCAAATCGAATTGAGCGAACCCTTCGTTATATCTAAAGGTGCCTTAACTCATGCTCGCCTTACTGTAGTAAAAATTTACAATAGCGATGGCATTTACGGTATTGGTGAATGTTGCCCTTATAGATCTATTCATGGCGAAACGCAAGCGGGTACAGTTGCTTTTGCTAAAGATTTGGCTTTGGCGCTCATTGGAGCCAATCCCAGAGAAATATATAAGCATGTAGCGCTCATGGATAAAATGATAGTAGGCAACGCCTCTGTCAAATGCGCTTTTGATATGGCTCTTTATGATTTGGTATCAAAAATGGATAATTTGCCTTTGTACCAATTCTTGCACGGTGACCGAAATAAAAAAATCTATACTGATAATACAGTTAGTTTATTATCCAAAGAAAAAATGGTAGAAAAAGCAGTCAAATTTAAAGAAATGGGCTTTCCTGTATTAAAAGTCAAATTAGGTGAACGAGGATTTATAAAGGATGTTAATAGGATGGAAGCCATACGAAAAGCTGTTGGAGATGATATGCCCCTACGTACAGATGCCAATCAAGGATGGAACTATATCGATGCTCGATGCGCACTACACGCTATGAAAGACTTGAATTTAGAACATTGCTAAGAGCCTATTCATGCTAATAATTTACCTGACCAAGTGAGACTTACTGCCGAAAGTCCAATCCCTATTATGGCCGATGAAGCCGTATTTAATCATAAAGACGCTCAGCGTATTTTAAGTGAAAAGGCAGCTCATCTTATCAATATAAAATTAGGTAAATCTGGAGGTATTTGTAACGCCATGAAAGTAGCCTCAATAGCTGAAGCAGCTGATGTATATTGTCAGGTAGGTTCATTTAGCGAATCAAGATTAGGTATCACTGCACTTGTACACTTCGATATGGCATGGAGTCATATTATTTACCACGATTTAGATAGCCCTCTCATGTTGTCCGAAAATCCCATCATAGGAGGGATGACATATCATAAAGACTGGGAAGTCACAGTAGATGACAGTCCAGGACATGGTGCCGACTACGATCCTGACTTTTTGAAAAAGTTTGAGATGTTTACAGTAGTTTAATTTTATAACCAAAAGGAACTTAAAAGTTTTTTATTTACATATACCCTTATGCATGATGCTTATTCGAGCGCAAGCAGCGGCACAAGCGTTTCCATAAGTTTTGTGGTTACACCCACATACCGGGTCGTATTCTAATGTACATATACAGTCTTCTATAGGGTTTTCTACACATTCATCAGTCTTTTGACATGAATATATGAGTAATAATAAAAATAAAACTACAGAATATTTAATTTTGATCATGTGTGTAAAATTTTATAAGATAATCGACATATATGTAGAAAACACAAAACTGGATAGAATAGTAAGAAATCCAAAAATAATTTAATTTTCAAAAAACCTAAAAATAAATATTATCTATCAGTCGGACTCCTTCCAACCACACAGCTGTGCAAGCTACCACTTGTTGTGAATCCTTCCAGTCATTAATAGATTTTAGTGTTTCACTATCCACGATGTCAAAATACTCTACACTCATCGGTGGCATATTAAGCCTCTTAAGCGCGTAGTTTATTACAGCTTTAGGATTTTCAACTTTTCTACGCCTTTTAGACGCTTTTAGAGTCTTATAGATTATTGATGCCATCTGCCTGCCTTGTTCGCTTAACCTTGCATTTCGAGAACTCATAGCCAGGCGGTTAGCTTCTCTCACTGTAGGACAATCTACCAGTTCAGTAGCCATTTTCCATCTCTTCAACATATGCCTTATGATGGTCATTTGCTGAAGGTCTTTTTGTCCCATATATAGTTTATCTGGAGTGACTATATCTAGTAATCTCCTAACTACTTGAGCTACCCCTTGAAAATGCCCTGGTCTAAACTGCCCTTCCATAACTTTATCCAAACCCCCAAGGTCTATATCCACTTTTCGTGGTGTACCATTAGGATATATATCTTCCTCTTTGGGTGCATACACTATATCTACGCCTGTTGGTAAGAGCAGTTCTAAATCCTTATCTAAATCTCGAGGATATTTTTCTAAGTCTTTTTTGTCATTAAACTGAGTAGGATTTACAAAAATAGATACGATAACTAAAGAATTTTCTCTCTTAGCTTTGCGTACTAATTTTAAATGCCCTTCATGTAGGCTTCCCATAGTTGGAATAAATCCAATTGAACTATTAGGATTTCTTCTGTCATCCAGTATTTTCTTTAGTTCTTGTGCTTTTTTTAAAACTAATATCATATTCCTCCTTAATTATTCAAATAGGAAGATATAGTATCCTTATTTGTGGGCTGTATTGAATACATAGAAAGATCTTTATTTTCTTTTTTTGTATGCTTCCACTTTAATGAAATGGCATACAATACGTTAAGAAAAAAAAGAATCAAAATAATGTAAAAAACTGTGGATTTTAATAACTTCATTATCTTTGATATATACCTTTACGACTCTACAATTCTTATTAAGCGGCAAAGGTATATTTTTTTAATTGTTTTACATCTATTTCGGGTTTACCAATTTCATTTCCTTTATCAAATGGCTTGCATTGGCATATTTGTCTATGACCCATAATATATAACGCGCATCTACCATAATATTCCTACATATATCAGCATCATAATTGAGGTCACTCATCGTTCCCTCCCATACTCTGTCAAAATTAAGTCCTACTAAATTGCCATGTGCATCAATGGCAGGGCTACCAGAGTTGCCACCTGTCGTATGATTAGAGCCTATAAAACATACTGGTAATTTCCCGTTTTTATCAGCGTATTCCCCATAATCTTTATTATTATATAATTCAATCATGCGCTTATCTAAATCAAACTCGTAGTCACCAGGCACATATTTCTCCATGACGCCATCCAGATAAGTCACATGCTCATATTGAACAGCATCGCGTGGATTGTAGCCCATGACTTGTCCGTAGGTAATGCGCATTGTGCTGTTGGCATCGGGATAAAATCTTTTATCAGAAAAAACTTCCATCTGTGCTTTCATATATTGAGCCTGAAGTATGTCTAATTCTCTTTTCTGTTGTCCTAGCGTACCCGCTACTTTTCCCACATGAAAACTTACCCAATTTTCACAAAAAATAAAAAACGGGTCTGAGGTAATGGTGGATATAGCCTCTGCGGGACTTTTTTCAAGAATAGCTAGTGTTTCTTCCTTAGATCTAAATGATGTTTTTTGATACAAACTACTTATAAAACCCGCTAAATCATTTTCCTTGTGGATAAAATCTGGTGAAAAATCTTGAGCTTGTTTTTCTTTCAATATTTGGGTGAGAGCTACTAATTTTTCTTCATCTATCATAATATCAAAGTCTTTATAAAAACTTTCTGTAAAGTCCTTAAATCTATCAAGACCTTTTTTATACGCTTCTTCGCCATTATTTTCATAAGTGTTAACCAGCCCTCTCATCCTATTAAAAAAAGATGTCATGTCCACATTGCGCATAAATATTTCGCTCATATATTCATTAGACAATTCATAAGACTCCATTTCATTGTAGCGTTTGTCCATCTCTGTCAGCAAATCGCGATAAGGGCTTTTTGGGGGTAGTCGCTTTGTAAACTCAGCCTCATAATCCAGCTTTTTTTGTACTGCATTTGATTTCTTTAATCCTAGAGATTCCCCAATCCATTTTTTCCAAGAATTAGCTATAGAAGCATATTTGGCTGCATATTTTATTCGAGTAGCTTCATCTTTACGCATGTATTTGTCCATGATATTCAGAGATGTCTCTCTAACAGAAATGCGCGCAGGATTGATGACTTCGTCGATTTGCTTTATAGCTGATGCCGGTAAATATTGGTTAGTTCTACCAGGAAAACCAAAAACCATAGTAAAATCACCTGGTTCCACACCGCCTACTGATATGGGTAGATAATGCTTGGGCGTATAAGGAACATTATCCAGTGAATAATCAGCTGGTTTATTGTCCTTATCCGCGTATATTCTGAAAAGAGCAAAATCACCTGTATGTCTTGGCCAAACCCAATTATCAGTATCAGCGCCAAATTTTCCTATAGACTCGGGTGGTGCGCCGACTAATCTTACATCGCGATAAGTCGTCGTCACAAAAGCAAAATATTGATTACCCGAATAAAAAGGTCTAATGATGACATCTTGATAAGATTCTAATACATAAGTCTTTCTATGTAAATCCAAATTTTTATCAATCAATGACTGTCTTTCTGAGGCTATTATCCCATCTTTTACACCCGCTAATATTTTAGAGGTGACATCTTCTATATAATCAATAAATATAGCTGTCAACCCAGCATTAGGCAACTCTTCACTATAGTTTTTAGCCCAAAAACCATTTTTTATGATGTTGTTTTCCACTGAAGAATGTGACTGCAACTGACGGTAACCACAGTGATGATTGGTGAGTAGTAAACCATTAGGTGAAATGATTTCTGATGTGCAAAAACCTCCAAAATGAACTATGGCATCTTTAAGTGAGCCTTTATTGACGCTATAAATATCCTCCGCACTTAATTTCATTCCCATACTCTGCATTTCAGCTTCATTGAGTGACTTAAGTAAATGGGGAAGCCACATACCTTCACCAGCGTATACATTTAATAGGATACATAATACTAATGACGGAATTATTAATATCTTCTTTAATGCCTTCATTGAACAATGATTTTTTTAGTTTCAGTGGTTTCGTTATTGTAGGTTATTTGAACTAAATAAAGACCAGAAGAAAACAAAGACACATCCTGACTTAAATTATAAGTGTTCAAATTATCTAAATGAATTACACTGTTACCGTAAATATCTTTTATATCCAATTTCTTTATCTCTCTAGTATTCGATTCTATATGAACCATTTGAGATGTAGGGTTGGGGAAAATATGAACATTGGCATGGGTCAATTCCTGAGTATTAGTACGTATATTTTGATATTGCCTAAAGTATTGTATAGTAGCTGTTAATGCAGGTTCTACACATTGTCCATGATTGCCCGTACTCAATACATCTCTAACCAGAAGATCTTGAACACCCAATGCTGTCATAGTATCCCTTGCCACAACACTATTCATAAAAGGCACTTGGTCATCAGCTCTACAATAAAATATTGCAGTAGGTGTTTCTGGCTTCCAGTTATACAAATCGTTTTCACGAAGGATTCTATTGATGGGATGGTCTAGATTGTTTACAATTTCTTCTAAAACGTCATTGCGTATCATATTTTTTGTGATTTGACGACCTGAAAAAATATTTAATTTAATCAACAAACTGACGTTTAGCTGAACAATATTAAACTCTCCAGAAATATATTTATTAATATCCTCAACATATTCTGATTTAAAAAAATCAGATGGGTTGTCAAAAATTTCATAATATTCATTGAGACCCATCACAGTATTAGGGAGATAGGCTACATAAAGATAAGGGTCATCGCTTAATATCAAGTCGCGCATCACACCAGAAAGACTATACGGCCCACTTAGGTGCGCTGAAGCTGTAACTGCGCTTGAAGTAACATTTTCTTCTAGAAACTTTTGATAAGCCATTGATGCGTATCCTCCTTGTGAGTATCCAGTGATGAATAATTGATCGTTGATTTCTACATCCGATTGTGTGCTCATCCATTGTTTTACAGCTGCTACCATATCATGAGTAGCACTGGCCAATGTGCCGGCATGAACATAAGTCTGAAATCCACGACCATCACCCATACCCACATAATCTGGCAAACAGCTTACATAACCTAGTCCCGCAAATAACCAACCTACCTCTCCTTCATCTCCACCAGCACTTCCCAGCCTTGATGGTACGCATGTTTTACATGAGGACGTCCCATGCTGATAGACCAACATTGGATAAATTGTGTTTTTCTGATTTGGAATCACTAAAAGTCCTGAAAGAGTATCTTTTTGACCTTTTGCATCTAAAGATGTGTACCTGACCTTGTAGTATACAGCACCATAGGTAATACCTACATTTAAAAACTCTCTTTGAACTTCAGACCTAGACCTTTCTCCCAACTTTTCAACGGAAACGATATCTTGTGATTGAATACTCCACACAAATAATAGAAAAAAAACAGCAGAAAACAACTTCATAACATTATATTTTTTAGACGTCTCAAAATTACAAACTTTTTAAAAAAAAGATGCAATTTTAATTAAATTTTATTTTTATACCTCCTCTACCCGTCCCTTTGGAATAGTAATTGCTGTATGTTATAACAATACAATTATCTAAAATGATACCTACTATCCAACAAGCCACAAAAGAAGATATCTATGAAATACATAGATTGGTCTATGAGCTAGCTGTTTACGAAAAGGAACCTGAATCTATGGTAGCCACCGTTGATGAATATATGAGGGCCTTCGAAAAGGGATTATTTGAAGCCCTAATAGCTAAAGACAAAAGCAATACGGTGGGTATGGCGCTTTATTGTCATACATTCTCTACTTGGAAGGGTCAGATGTTGTATTTAGAAGATTTTTATGTTATTGAAGAGTACAGACATCATGGAATAGGGCAACTTATTTTTGACGAATTTCTGAGTATTGCTCAGTCCAAAGGCGTAAGATTGACCAAGTGGCAAGTATTAGATTGGAATGAAACAGCCTTGAAATTTTATAAAAAAAACAATGCTGTTATTGAAAAAAACTGGTGGAATGGAAAAATATTCTTTGATTAAATTTAATAGCATATGGGTACCATACAATGGAATGATTTCGCGAAAATTGATATCCGTATAGGCACGGTTATTGAATGTAAGCCATTTGACAATGCTCTCAAACCCGCTTATCAGCTTTGGATTGATTTTGGACCATTAGGTATAAAAAAATCATCCGCCCAGATAACTCAAAGATATCTTCAAAAAGATTTAATTGGCCAACAAATCATAGCTGTAGTTAATTTTCCACCTAAACAAATCGCCAACTTTATTTCTGAATGTCTTGTACTGGGTACTGTGGAAGAAGGTAATCTTATAACTCTTTTGACCTCTACCCATCAAGTGCAAAATGGTACAAAAATTGGATAATTTAGAGTGACACAAAAAACTATTGTAATTTTACACCTATTGATTACTAGCATCACTAATTCTTTTTAAAAAATTGTGTTTTTTAAATTAAAACTTTGTGTTAAATACTGAGTACTTCAAATATTTCATCTAGTGTATCAAAAGATTTAACGCCTACTTTTTCCTCTTCGCCTCCTCTTAAAATAAGTCCATACACAGGCCAATTTTTCATTATTGACTCTAAATCTTCAACATCAAAATCCATATCTAAAAATATATCCCGCTGCGATACCAGTTTTGTAATTACTGATAACTCTAAATTGGTCAATTGTTTGAAAGGCTTATCCGTACGCAACACGGGGATATCTACCCCGGTAAGCGGAGCTTCGCTTATGTTTTCAAGAATAATGTCTTTGAAAATAGGCAATTCAAAATCTGAACTATATGACGAGAAAGCACCAAAATGAAGCGCATGAGCCATCCTCAGATTGACGATAGATTGGATATCATCCTCTGATTGCCACCCATCAAATTCTAAAACAAATTGTGGTCCTTCTACCCATTCTGTTATTTGTTTAATTTTATTAGGGGCACAGTACATTTCAGTATCTACGTTACAGCAAAAACCCAAATAGTCTACTCCCATGGCTGCAAAGTAGCGAGCATCTGTTAAATTGCTGACTTTATTTATTTTGACTTTTGTTCGAAGCATTCAAGTGAATTTAGTTATTTTTGCGCAAAAGTAACAACATTTATCAGTTTCTTAAAGTAATGTAGACAAATAATGAAGCAAGCTAATTCAAAACATCATTTTTATCAAAGCGTCTATGATGTCACGATGCTAATTCCGTTTGGAAAAGTAAGTACTTATGGTGCCATTGCTGATTATTTAGGTTTAGGTTCCGCACGTATGGTAGGATGGGCGCTCAATCAGTGCCATCATACAGATCATATCATTCCTGCACATCGTGTTGTAAATCGATTGGGTGAGCTTTCAGGAAGAAATCATTTCGTAACCCCTTATCATATGCAAGAACGATTAGAAGCTGAGGGTATTGAGGTGAAAGATGATAAAATAGTCAACTTTGAAAAATATTTTTGGCACCCCAGAGACCTTGATGATTTATAATAATGAAACTTTTTGAAAGTATATTCGTTCTCTATAAAAATATAAATGTTATGTTACAAAAATTATTATTTGCTTTTACTTTTTTGATATTGAGCACATGGGCTTTTGCTCAAAGTCCCGTTGGAGTGTGGAAAACTATTGATGATGAAGACGGCAGAGAAAAATCACATATTGAAATTTTTGAAAAAAATGGCAAAATGTACGGAAAAGTTATCAAACTCCTCGCTGGTGCATCAGCTACAAAATGTGATAAATGCCCAGGAAATAAGAAAGGAAAAAATATAGAAGGTATGGAAGTGGTTTGGGACTTAAAAAAGTCCGGAAAGATATGGGATAATGGTACCATCTTAGACCCCAAAACTGGCAAAACCTATAGCTGCAAAATTGAGTTTGACGGTAATGATAAACTAAAAGTGAGAGGTTACATGGGTATATCCGCCTTAGGTAGAACACAAACCTGGTATAAAGTAAAATAAATAACCCTATTAAGAGACAACCTTTTCATCTTAATTATTAAAATTTTATTTTTTGATTAATGTAAAAATGTTGTGGTTATTGAATAAGTATAAAACGTTAACTAATTTATTCGCTTTCTTTCTTTTGTTTTTGATTCAAGGCACTGAAAATATTTTGGCTCAAAACAAGAAGTTAGATATTGATTCATTAAAGGTTAAAGTCTATACTTATAAAATTAAAGGACAAACCGCTACGGGACATCAAACGTGGAAAGTAAGCCATCCGTTTTTGGCGATTTCACGCGATTTGAAAGAAAAATTTCCTTTACATTCTTATGTAGAACTGTCTGATTGTCCATGGGCTGGTAAGTATCAAGTGTTAGACCTCATGGGAAAAAATCACAAAAAAACCGTTGATATTTATTATACCAAGTCAAAAAAAGTTAACGAAGTAGAGTGCACATGTAAGGCTGTTAATAAAGACTAATTTTTGGTATTTTGTCAAAAATAAAAATTAAATGGCACCGACACATGGAATATTATCATCAATTCCATCAAGAAAATCTCTATCTGTTACGCTCTCTCCATTTCTGAAATCAGTATCAAGTTTCTCAAAGTTGATTTTCGGAGTTTCGATACCCACGTCTATAATATATCTATATCTAGATTCTATTTGTTCATCTGTCATTTCTTCAACAAAAATATAGAATTTCCTTAAATGTACTTTCATTTTCTCTATCGTCATTACATAAAAATTGTACACAAAGATAACCTTTATTAAGCGAAAAACATAATAAGTTTGACTCAAAAGTATAAATATAAATTACTAAATTTCTATTTTTTTAAAAAAAAATGCCAAGATTCACAAAGTGAAAATTGGCATTTTTTTTAATACTATTTAAAATTAGAACTAGTCCTTTTTAGGATTCTCTTGTACGAGCAGAGCTACTTCATTTTTGATAACTTCGACAAAACCCTTAGCTATATCAAAAGTATGTTTAGCTCCTGTACTATCCGTGACTTTTATCACACCTTTTTCAAGTGCTGCCACTATAGGTGCGTGGTTATTCAATATTTCAAATTGTCCACCAGTACCAGGAACTTTTACAGCTGTAACTTGACCTCTAAAAATTTCTTTTTCTGGTGTTAAGACGACTAAATTCATACCTTTTTTTTATAGATTGTTATAAATATTTAAGCATTGGCTTCGGCTAACATCTTTTCTCCCGCTACCATAACATCCTCTATCTTACCTTTAAGGTTGAAGGCTGCTTCTGGAAATCTATCCAATTCCCCGTCCATAATCATATTGAATCCTTTGATAGTGTCTTCTATTGGCACCAATACTCCGGGGATACCTGTGAACTGCTCAGCTACGTGGAATGGTTGAGACAAAAATCTCTGTACCTTTCTCGCTCTGAATACGACAAGTTTGTCCTCTTCGGACAATTCCTCCATACCCAAGATAGCGATAATATCTTGAAGTTCGTTATATCTTTGAAGCAACATTTTTACTCTTTGTGCACAGTTATAGTGTTCTTCGCCAATAATAGCCGGGTCTAATATTCTTGATGTAGAATCCAATGGATCTACAGCTGGATAAATACCCAGAGACGCAATCTTTCTATTTAATACTGTGGTAGCGTCCAAGTGAGCAAACGTCGTTGCCGGTGCTGGGTCTGTCAAGTCATCCGCTGGTACGTATACGGCTTGAACAGAAGTGATAGATCCCCTTTTAGTAGAGGTAATCCTTTCCTGCATAAGACCCATCTCAGTAGCTAATGTAGGCTGATATCCTACCGCTGATGGCATACGACCTAAAAGTGCAGACACTTCAGAACCAGCTTGTGTAAATCTAAATATATTATCAATAAAGAAGAGGATATCTTTACCACCATTAGGGTCATTCTTGTCTCCATCTCTATAATATTCTGCCAATGTCAATCCTGACAAAGCTACTCTAGCACGTGCGCCTGGAGGCTCATTCATCTGACCAAATACGAATGTGGCCTTAGATTCCTTCAATTTTTCAGCAGAAACTTTAGACAAATCCCAACCTCCTTCTTCCATAGAATGCATAAAATCCTCACCATAATTGATGATGCCTGATTCGAGCATTTCACGCATCAAGTCATTTCCTTCTCTAGTACGCTCACCTACACCGGCAAATACTGATATACCATCATATCCTTTGGCGATATTATTGATAAGCTCTTGAATTAATACCGTCTTTCCTACGCCGGCACCACCAAATAAACCAATCTTTCCTCCCTTAGAGTAAGGCTCAATAAGATCGATAACTTTGATACCTGTGTAAAGAACTTCTGTCTCTGTAGATAAATCCTCAAACCTGGGTGGTTTATTATGGATACTATAAGTATGTGTTCTATCTAAATCAGGTAAACCATCAATTGGTTCTCCCACTACATTAAATACACGCCCTTTGATTTGGTCTCCTACTGGCATAGATATCTGCTCTCCCATATCTGTTACTTCCATACCACGAGTTAAACCATCTGTAGAGTCCATTGATATAGCTCTTACACTGTCTTCTCCCAGATGCTGTTGTACTTCTAGGATTAGTATCTCGCCATTAGGTCTTTGGATTGACAACGCATTGAGGATTTCAGGAAGTTGACTTCCTTCGCCAGCAAAACTAACGTCTACTACGGGGCCTATTATCTGTTTAATTTGTCCTTTATTAGCCATAAACTTAAACTATTTTATTGTATAATCTTAGTGAATTTATAAAAACGCCGCAAAGATAAGGTTTATATTACTTTTTGGGGTATTTTATGATTAATATTTATTTGATTTTTCCAATAAATAACACTTCATCTTTTCTTAGATCAGCTATTCATTCCAAAAGAAAGAAAATGTACCCAACAGATATTTTGGTAATCATCCCAAAAATCTATCCTTGTAAACCTTATAAACAACTAATGATATGCGTAGGTAGCTCTTTTAAAATGGGGGTTTTTGATACAACTATTACTTCTTTTCCTTGCTCTTAAAATCTCCTCTTTTCCATGCATCAACAAAATTTTTCCACGCTAAGGGATTAAATATATTTTGTGGTCTTAATTGTCCTGTATAGACATAATCATTTGCTTGTTGTCTTATGACCAAACTTGTTGTTTCTCTACCATCTACAGGGATAGAATACCTTATTTCACGCAGTTTTTCATCAGCCAAATTGGCATAAGCATTTTCTCTTAATTCATTCGAAATATCAATGGCAAAAAATTCTTGTTTAAAGTGTTCCGCACTTGGCCAAGGCATGATTACAGCCTCACTTAAAGTATAAATATCTTCTGACATAATTTGAATCCATGTATATCTATCACTCACTAGTTTTTCTGGTATCTGCTTCTCTATCGTTTTATATCCTATCCTTGAAAATACTACTGTCTCACCAGGTAAAGCTATTAATGAAAAAAAACCATCAAACTCGGTAAAGGTGCCTCTATTGGTACCTTTTACAGATACATTGGTGTAAGGTAAAGGTGTCGGTTCTCCATTGTCGTCATAGACTACTTTGCCCGAAAACTCAACAACCTGCACTTTTTCATTTTCATTTTGACTGAAAGTAATGGTTGAAGTTAAAATTGTAGCAAGTATAAATATAAAAACAAAAATCCTCATTATTATTAATTTTATTTGAGTTAATATTTCAAAAACTCTAACACCTAAAATGTCTATCATTCATAACGGCGTATAAATCGTTTTATCAATTATAATTTCCATTTTAACATACTTTTAACCGCTTATATGTTTTGTCAAAACCAAAATTATATTTGAACAACATCCTAAAATATAAATATAAAATAACCCAAAATTGTTTAATAAGCCTTGATTATTAAAGAAAAACTTTTAAATTAAGCTATTTGAACAAATTTCTATAGTCTTAAAATTTTATCGTAACCTGAAATTAAGTAATTTTTAAAAAAAGAAATTTTAAATTTATTACTCTTAGAAAAGAAAAAAAATTAAATATAATTTTTCTAAGCACATGACAAAAATTTAAAAATCAGATTAAATCTCTTAGTTAATC
>DAIPYV010000071.1:0-16445 GCA_036782555.1 Saprospiraceae bacterium | reverse complement strand
TCTTTTAACGCTGAGATATTTATTATTGTTCCATTGTGATATAAACTTTTTATAAAATCATCATCTTTTTGTATAATTTCTTTGGTGGTGTTATCAAGCAGCTTATAGTGTATTTTTACTATTGGATGGTTTTCAAATCCATTTAACGCTTCACCTAAAAAATAAATAGAATAAATAGGTGTGCCTGACTTTATTTCATGGCCTTTTTCATTTGTCACTAACTTAAAATGACTCTCGTTCATATATTGCTTTCCTAGACATCTTCGGAATCTCATAGAGTCATTAAACGTATTAGACTTCTGTACTTCAATTATGATGAGTTCTTCATGGCCTTTTTCATCTTTAATTTTAGCTGCAAAATCCAATCGATACACAGTTATGTTTTTAAAACTTTTTTCTTTATCATTTGGGTTTTCTGTTTTAGTTTTAATGGCCACTATTTCTTGAGGTAAAAAATTGATAACTTCAATATCTTTACCTATCACAGCAGACAATAAGATTTTTGCCACAAGCGCGTCCTCCATCATGTATTTGAATACGACATCATATATTGGGTTGGCTATAAGCAATCGAAGAGGTGTCTTTATTCTTTTTCTCAAATAAAAACGAAATTCATTATAAAATGTTTGAAAATTATTTATTTAATACTTGCCTATTTTAATTCTAAAACTGATTTTTTTATCTTTTATTTTTTTTTTATTAATTTTCATTCCTATTTTTTGACCATCGCCAAATATTTAGTAACTTTGCGTTCGTTTTTAGGTAGAACTTGTTTGGGTTATTTAGATTTTGACATGTAATAAAATTAAGTTTAAATTCTTTAGTGCCAAATAATATTTTTGTATTAATTAGGAAATCGTATTAATAATAAGTAAATTTAATAATAATGAGTAAAAAAAGAATTGCCATTAATGGTTTTGGGCGTATAGGTCGCTTAGTTTTTAGACAGATTTATGATATGGACACTATGGATGTAGTGGCTATCAATGACCTGACAAGTCCTGATGTATTGGCACATTTATTGAAATATGACACAGCTCAAGGTCGTTTTGGTCAAAATGTTGAAGCCAAAGAAGACAGTATTGTTGTCAATGGTGAAGAGATTAAAATATATAGCCAAAGGAACCCAGCGGATATTCCTTGGGGTGCACATGATGTAGATGTGGTTTTGGAGTGTACGGGATTTTTTGCAGATAAAGATAAATGTGAAGCCCATATTGCTGCAGGTGCCAAGAGGGTAGTGATTTCCGCTCCTGCCACTGGTGATTTAAAGACTGTGGTTTTCAATGTCAATCATGATATTTTAGATGGTTCTGAGACTGTTATCAGTTGTGCGAGTTGTACCACCAATTGTCTAGCTCCTATGGCTCAAGTTTTAGAAAATAACTATGGTATCGTGTCTGGATTAATGACGACCATACATGCTTATACTAATGACCAAAACACTCAAGATTCACCTCATGCTAAAGGCGATTTGAGAAGAGCCAGAGCGGCAGCTCAAAACATAGTGCCTAATAGTACGGGTGCTGCCAAAGCAATTGGTCTGGTATTGCCATCACTAAAAGGAAAATTAGATGGTGGCGCACAAAGAGTACCTACTTTGACAGGGTCTTTGACAGAACTTTTCACTATTTTGGATAAAAAAGTCACCGTTGACGAAGTGAATGCAGCTATGAAAGCGGCAGCTAACGAAAGTTTTGGATATACTGAAGATCAGATAGTCAGTAGTGATATCATAGGAATCGAATACGGAAGTCTTTTTGATGCTACACAAACTAAGGTGATAGCTAATGGCGATGCGCAACTAGTAAAAACCGTGAGTTGGTATGACAATGAAATGTCTTATGTAGCTCAACTAGTAAGAACTTTGCTTTACTTCGCTACATTGATTAAAAAGTAATCTTTATATGTAAAAAAGGATGGGAATTTCTCATCCTTTTTTGTTTTAATAGCTAAACAGTTATATGCGTTAGAATTTTAAAAATCAGGGCATTTTAAGTCAGACGAAGCACTAACTTCCAATCTGCCTTACTGACGCTAGGCAGGATTGTTTCAAATTTCAAATTTCAAATTTCAACCCTCATGTTAGATTTCAATAATACAAATTTCAATAATAAGCGCGTGGTCATGCGCGTGGATTTTAATGTGCCGCTCAATGCGGAATTTCAAGTGACAGATGATACCCGAATAGTGGGTGCTAAATCGACTATCCAAAAAGTTTTGGACGATGGTGGCTCTGTTGTATTAATGAGTCATTTGGGCCGACCTAAGACTGGGCCAGAAGATAAATTTTCCCTCAGACACATTGTATATAAGCTCAATGAACATTTTGAAGGTCACACAATACATTTTGCTGATGATTGCGTATCGGAGGCGTCTTTTGACATCACTCAAAATCTGAAATCTGGTGAAATTTGTCTTTTGGAAAATTTACGATTTTATTCAGAAGAGACCAAAGGTGACAAAGATTTTGCTGAGAAGTTAAGTCGTCATGGCGACGTTTATATCAATGATGCTTTTGGTACAGCACATAGAGAGCATGCATCTACTGCAACGATAGCCAGATTTTTTGACAAAGACCACAAAGGATTTGGTTATTTGATGGCTGCAGAAGTAGAAAACGCAACAAAATTACTTAATGGTTCTGAAAAGCCTGTGACTGCTATAGTAGGAGGCGCAAAAGTGTCAGACAAAATCCTTTTATTAGAAAAACTCATTGATAGTAGTGACAACATCTTGATAGGTGGTGGAATGGCTTACACATTCATAGCCGCACAAGGTGGGCACATAGGTAATTCACTATGCGAGCCCGACTATTTTGAGTTGGCGCTAAAAATATTAGATAAAGCCAAAAACAACAATACCACAATCTATTTGCCTGAAGATAATATGGCAGCGGACACATTTAGTGCAGATGCCCATACACAGGTGGTCAAAAGTGAAGCCATACCTGACGATTGGATGGGCTTAGATATTGGACCAAAGACCATTGAAGCTTTTAAGGAAGTCGTATTGAATTCAAAAACCTTACTTTGGAATGGCCCTATGGGTGTTTTTGAGTTTCCTGCCTTCGCGGTAGGCACATTTGCCATAGCTCAATCTGTGGCTGATGCGACTGCTAAAGGTGCATTTTCTCTTATAGGAGGCGGTGACAGTGTGAGTGCCATCAAAAAATCAGGACTCTCAGACCAAGTGAGTTTCGTATCCACTGGTGGCGGTGCCATGTTGGAGTTTTTAGAAGGTAAAGTTTTGCCAGGTATAGCAGCTATGACCGAGTAGGGTAGTATGATAAAATAAAAAGTCTTGATGAATTATTTATCATGGCGTACCTTACAGTCAAGATTTTTTATTTTTCACTTAAATATAAAGTTTATCCTTGAGAAGTTATGAAGGCTAGAATAATATTATTAAGCTACATTTTAATGGTGTCCTTGACATTAAGTGGACAAAATGAAAGGATATCTTATTTTGGAGTAAACCTTATTCCTTATTCATTGAGTAGTTATAACTATGTAACTAGAGCGGGATATAATCTTGGTGTATCCAATAAAGGGGTTTTAGGCATAGAAATAATGTATCAAAAGGCTCTAAATACTTTTTTAGCATTAGAAATAGGCACTGCTATAAATTACCAAAGACTTGAATATAATTTTCCACAGCCCAGAACAATACCTTCTTATCCTACCGTTAGAAGTTCATTTACGAGTTGGGATTTTCCTATAGGTTTAAAACTACATTTTTCATCAGCTTTTATAAATGTAGGAACCTTAATCGTCAATGACCTAAAGACTAGCGCATTATTTCCTTCACAGTCAGGGTTAGGATTATATTTTTCAATAGGTAGACAGATTAACTTAAAGGATTGGCAATTTCTTACAATATCAGCCTTCTTTAGAGGCTACAGGCTCGTGTCTTTTAATTCGAAATCTAATGATTTAAATGTTCAAGATATTGGTTTAAAATTAGGTTACTTTTTTGATTATAAATAATTCCTACCGCACCACCTTCCTAAACACCAAAGTACTGGCCAATAGACCATACACCATCACTGTGATAGAACTGATAGGCATGATGATAGCTGCAATAACTGGAGACAATTCACCCCTCACGGCGAAATAGAGGCCTATGATATTGTATAAAAATGAAATCACAAAGGCACCAATAATTATCCATCTTGCTATGCGCAAATATTGGAGGTAATTCACAAACTTATCAAAAACATTGGCTCCTAGAATGCCATCACATGCAGGCGTAAAGTTATTGCTGTCTTCTGATATGACTATGCCTACATCACTCTGCATCAAAGCCCCCGAATCGTTCAGTCCGTCACCTATCATCATCACTTTATGTCCTTGCGCTTGTCTCAGTTTGATATATTCCAATTTATCTTTGGGTGATTGGTCGAAGATCATTTCTGTATCTTGCGGGAACACTGTCATAAGTTTGTCTTTTTCACGGTCATTGTCACCTGAAAGAATAGATATTTTAAATTTAGCACTCAAATCTTTGACCAACTTATCTACACCACTTCTCAGAGTATGACTTACTTTAAATTGACCTATCACTTCGCCATTCCACTCTAAAAGGACACTTTTTTCTTTACTTTCTTGTTTGTATATAAAAGAAGGCGAGCCTATTCGTAAAGATTGACCATTCCAAAAAGTAGTAGTACCTTGCCCAGTAATTTCTTCAAATTTTTCCACATAATTGTTGTGTTCAATATCAGAAAAATATTTAACAATTGATCTACTGATTGGATGGTTAGATTGAGCCGCTGCTGTTTTAATGCCAGTTTTTTGTTCAGAACTGAGTTCGTTTCCCATATAGTCGAGATGTATGCTTTTGTGGTCGGTCAGGGTACCTGTTTTGTCAAAGACCACTTCCGATACGCCTTGTAGGCGATCGATTACTTGTACGTTTTTGAGATAAAAATGCTTCCTGCCTAAAATACGCATGATATTTCCATAACTAAATGGCATAGCTAATGCTAAAGCACAAGGACAAGCTACTATCAGCACGGCGGTAAATGCATTAAAGGCTACAAATTTGTCATTGAGGAGCCAATAAATCAATGTTCCAACAGCGATAAAAAGTATAGTAATCGTAAAATATTTACTCACCTTATTGATGATGGTTTGCGTCTGACTGTCTTTATCTATCCTAAAAGAATCTTCATCCCACAGTTTTGTCAGATAGGATTGACTGACCTCTTTTATGAGTTGGATTTGTATATTTTTACCTATATTTTTACCACCAGCAAAGAGTTTGTCGCCTTCTTTCTTTTTGAGTAAATCCGATTCACCTGTTACGAAACTATAATCTATGGCCGCTTCGTCTTTGAGTAGTATGGCGTCTCCGGGTATGATTTCTTCGTTTTTGACCAATAATATATCCCCAGAAGTCAATTTGTCTAGACTTCTCGACACAAAATCTTCGCCCACCTTGACCATAGCTGATATAGGAAAGTAAGATTTATAATTTCTGTCAAAGGTAATAGACTGAAAAGTATAATGCTGAAACCACTTACCTATGAGTAGAAAGAAAATAAATCCGGCCAAACTGTCCAAATAGCCCTCGCCTGTTTCTGAAATGATTTCATAAATACTGCGCAAAAACAAAGTCAACATGCCCACCGCAATAGGGATGTCAATATTGATTTGTCGCATTTTGATAGCCCACCAACCCGACCGAAGATAGTCCATGCCACTGTAGAGTAACACAGGAATAGCTAATAAAATATTGATGTATCCGATGTAAAACTTGACAGAAGCCTGAGCAAAACCCAAATATTCAGGAAAGCTCAAAAGCATAATATTGCCAAAGGAAAATCCTGCTAATCCTAATTTATAATATATACTTCTGTCTTGGCCTACACCTTTAGCCTCGGATAGTTTTTGAAGATTGAGTTCAGGTGGATACCCAATTTTGGCCAGGAGTTCTACCAATTGACGCAAGCTGATCTTTTGAGGATCAAAACTCACAGTTGCTGTTTTCTTGAGAAAATTAACGCGTGAATTAAGTACACCATCGTCCAATTTACTTAGGTTTTCGAGTAACCAAATGCAAGATGCACAATGGATTTGAGGTAGAGCAAAACTTATTTTACTGATATACTCCTCGCTAAATTCAAGAAGATTTTTGACTACATCAGGGTCATCGAGAAATACGTAATTTTTACTATTTATAGATTTTTGGCTTACTCCTGGGTTTTGTTCAAACTTATAGTAATCTCCCATCCCGTTGTCTTGCAGGATATTATACACCACATGACATCCTTGACAACAAAATGCCTTATCTTCTTGCAAAATTGGTGCATCAGGACATTCATCACCACAATGTGTACATTTGAGCGCCGTCAGATTATCGGTCGGATACCGTTTGAACATAAACTGTTATTGATTTTCGTGGCAAAGGTACTATATTGAATTCTTCTTTTATGATGACAGCATCGCGTGATTAAGGTGATTTAAGTCATAATTCTACGTTTGACTGTAATAGCATGAAAAAAAAATGAATTTACCCACACGAATTAAAACAACTTGTGCCGCCACAGCGGTAGAGCCAAAAAAAAGCCCACCTAATTTAATAAGTGGGCCTTTTATATTCAATTTTTTTATAGTATTATCTTGCATATTATAAGAATAAATTATCCACCTATTGGAAAACTTAAGCCTACATTTAAAAATAATGCGTTGTTTTGGCCATTTACATTATTGGCTGAGTATACGTCAGTAAATGCTGTAGAATATCCTAAATCCACATTCAGCCATCTACTATTGTTGAGGCTATAATTGAAACCCAATCCAAGTAGTCCACCAAAGTCTATAGAATTAAAAGAATCTTTTATGTCTATATCTCCGTTTTTAGCATTCAATAAAAAACCTACATAAGGTCCTAAAAACACCTTGGGCCTAAATTTATCGCCTATTTGCCCAAAATAGTAAACTCCTGTGAGTGGAATTTGAAAATAAATTAATCTTAGATTATCATCCGATATAGAAGAGGCTACTCCCATTTGAGAATATAATGCCTTTAAATTTAGGCCTATTTTTTCGTTGATACTGTAGTTGGCAAAAATACCAGCCGAAAGCCCTAACAGTCTTTCTCCATTATTTGCTTCGGATATTGAAGAATAGTTACTACCTAACACAGGACCTAAGGATAGTGACTGTGCCTTAATACTTAAAAAAGCACTGGACATAAAAATCACTGTTAATAATACTTTCATCATGTTTGTAAAATTTAAAATTTATTTAATAAAAAACACAAATATACAACATATTATTCTAATTTTTTATGATTAAATAAAATATATTTTAATTAAATTATTTTTAAATTTTAGTTATGCTATTTTAATTCAAATTCGATACTAAAAAATAACAAACAAAAATATTTTATGCTTTTGAATTTTCTAAACTTGACTATCTTTGAGCTTTAAACCAAATATAATCCAAATGAAAAGTACACCATTAACACAATTACATATAGACTTGGGCGCTAAAATGGTCGATTTTGCAGGTTTTAACATGCCTATCCAGTATTCATCTATATCTGAAGAACACCATTGTGTACGCAATGGTGTGGGGATGTTTGACGTCTCGCACATGGGAGAGTTTATAGTCAAAGGAAAACAAGCCTTGGACTTGGTCCAAAAAGTGACCAGTAATGACGCGTCCAAGCTCAATATAGGGGATGCTCAATACTCTTGCCTACCCAATTTGTCAGGAGGAATAGTAGATGATTTATTAGTCTATCGACTCACTGAAGATATGTGCAGCGATGGAGAGCAAGCTTTTATGCTCGTGGTCAATGGCTCCAATATAGATAAAGACTGGAACTGGATAATTGAAAATAATAATTTTGACGCCAACATGTCCAATATCTCAGATAGAACGGGCCTACTGGCTGTGCAAGGACCTAAAGCTGTCGCTACGCTTCAAAAATTGACAGATATCAACTTATCTGAGGTCAAATACTACACATTTACCAAAGGCACGATGGCTGGAATAGATAATGTCCTCATCTCGGCTACGGGCTACACAGGAAGTGGTGGGTTTGAACTTTATGTGGCCGCAGAAAATACACAAGCTCTGTGGCAAGCTGTCATGGAAGCGGGGCAAGAATTTGAGATTAAGCCATGTGGATTGGGCTGCAGAGATACATTGAGATTGGAGATGGGCTTTTGTCTTTATGGCAATGACATTGATGATACCACATCGCCATTAGAGGCAGGATTGGGGTGGATCACTAAACTCAAAAAACCTGCTGTGTTTAACGGTCAAGATTGGATGACAGAACAAAAAGCAGCTGGATTAAATAGGAAATTAGTGGCTTTCACAATGAAAGAACGTCGTGTGCCGCGCCATGGATACCTGATCTTCGATACGGAGGAAAATGAAATGGGTGTGGTCACTTCGGGTACACAGTCACCTACATTGGATGCTCCGATTGGTTTGGGCTATGTTCCATTGAGTCACTCAGCATTGGGCACTACCATTATGGTACAAGCTGGTAAAAAACTTTTGGAAGCCACAGTATGTGGTTTACCTTTTGTGAAAATAGGGTGATAAAAAATGGCTCTTTGTTGTATTATTTGACCCCTATCCATAAATTTCCATTTTTCTCATGATTATTGTTGGAATTAGATATATGTAAAATATATTGTCATTTTAGCTTTTATGTAATTAATGGCATCTGTTTGGATGGATTATCTTTGAGCATGATTTTCCTTAGAATCAATTTTTTTCTTCCATCTTTTTTAATAGCTCAAGAGTAGGGATGGGATCAATTTCTTGTATTTTAGCAATTTGTACAGCCAATTGAGCCATTTCTCTCGCAGGGTTGATTTTATTGTCTTTCAATAAAAGGGCTGCATAAGTGTCGAGATAGGAATATTTAATTGATTTTTTTAATACATTTTGAATTATTTCTAATGCTTTTTCATTTGAATAGCTGTAATATCCTGAATATATTTCTTTTGCTATTCGATGTTGTTCATCTAAATCATGTGGTATCCTCATTAAATGACTAGAAAGTAGGGAATCAAGTGACTTTTTATACTCTTCGCTATTTGTATTTAAAATTAATTGATAGTCAAGATCAAAACTTGGATAATTTTCAGGTATTAGGGCAAATATATTTTTATCGTACACGCCTTTTATGTAATTCCTCTCGCCGTTTTCTAACGCTTTTATTTTATTGATTAAATCTTTACGTCCCTTGCCTTGGCGATGATAGTATTCATTTATTGAAATTAGCAATCTAGGTCTAAGTAATTCGTTTAAGTCTTTATAGATTTCCGTTCTATAAATTGAATCAAGGAAAGTGAAGTACTGAGTATTATAACGAATATATCTGCTACCATGATAATATCCATAATGTAAAATTTCTTGAAAACTTTCCTTTGTGACTGGATTTGTCAATAGGCTATCTATGTATTCAAAAATAATAAATGTATCAATTTGATTTGCATTTTCTTTTGCCTTGATATATTCTGCTAAAAATGCGAGATTGTAATTTTTGTCGCAATATATTCTTTCTAAATTGGCCAAAGAGGATTCCTTTGTAGAAATTTCTAATTGAGTTAAAAATTTTTCCTTTGTAAAAAAGCCAACAAATCTATGTATTTCATTTTCAGAAGTATCAAGAACTAAAAATTCAGGATTTGAACGATTATTATATTTGGCTCTTATTCCGGTTTCTAATTTATTGAAATTGTACACTGAATAGGAATCAAATTTTTCTAAAACGTAAGATTTAACTTCTGAATCGGATAGTACTTCTTCATCCATTTTTTTACATGGTGGACAACCGTCAAAATGAAAGTAAAGAAGAATCGGTTTGGCATGTTGTTTTTTAAATAAACTAATGTCCTTAAAGAGTTCATCTTGACTTCTAATTACGGTTGAAGCCAAGACCATCAACATGAGAAGTATTAAAAAATTTAAATATTTCATAATAAAAGAATTTAATTTTCAACTCATTTTTTCAGAGATAAACTCAAATGGAAGTGCTGTTTAGGGTTGAGTTCAAAATTCTGATTATCTTTTTCGTAAATCAAGTAATAAAAGAATGGTTCCACACTCCCATTTTCGCCTTCATACTATTAATTTATACTACAAAATAACAAATAATATTTCAAATATAGAAGAATTAGTTGAAAAAATGAATTTTTTTTTTGCGGATTTGTACAACATTCACATCAATTAAAATAAAATTGGTAATAGTGTATTGTTTTTGCAAGTAAAAAAATTATTCTTTAATCTTAACGACTTTAAACTCTAGGCTTTCAATGGTTTTTACTATTTTCTGCACAGTTATTTCCTTGGGATTATAGGTCACTTTGCTTATCCCCGTAACAAATTTAGTACGGCTGCGGATGATTCCTTTTGTACTTTTGAGTTGGCGATCTATACTATCTGCACAGCCTTTTTGGCAGGACATGCCTTCGATAATCAATTCGACTGTTTTTGTTTCCGATTGTAAGTTTTGGATAGTAATTGGGACAGTCGTGATTGTAGATATTGGGTGTCCAGTCGTTAAAAAGCCAAATGCTAAAGAGAAAAATAGATGAAACATATTTGAAAATTAAAAAGTGATAAAAATTTATTCTGAAAAATGGTGTTTGGAAATAAAGTTATAATCTGTCAATGTATGTAAAAAGGTAATGATATCTTCCTTTTCTGTATCACTTAATACAA
Organism: Saprospiraceae bacterium; assembly: GCA_036782555.1. Taxonomy (GTDB): domain Bacteria; phylum Bacteroidota; class Bacteroidia; order Chitinophagales; family Saprospiraceae; genus OLB9. Next base: position 5,745 of record DAIPYV010000071.1, on the reverse strand, counting down.
ATCCTAATTTATTATATTGTCTAAAAGCAATGTCAATGTTATGATAAGGTGTTATACCATCAGTGTAGTGGTCCAACACGTCTTGAAGTGTTCTAATACTTCCATCGTGCATGTAAGGATAGGTCAATGCCACATTGCGTAATGTAGGTACTTTAAATTTGTAGTTATCATTAGTATCTAAGGTTATTTGCGCACGACCTAAGTCTTCATTTTTGTTGGGTAAGCCTATATTTCTAAAGCTAAAATCTGTAAATAGCGGCTCTTTATGGCATGATGTACAATGCTCTTGGAACAGTTTATAACCCTTTTCTTCTTGAACTGAAAAAGAATTTTTGCCCTGTCGCATTTGGTCATATTTAGAGTCATCACTGATTAGCATACCCATATATTGAGCCAATGCATAAAAAACTTGTTGGGAATGAATGGGCCCCTCGCCAAATACATTTTTAAATCGATTTGGGTATTTAGGATGTCCATTCAGCTTTTTGAGAATGTTGGGTAGTGTTTCATTCATTTCATTAATATTATCTATAGGCCCAAAAGGCATTATCTCTATGTGATTGATACCTCCGTCCCACATAAAGGAAGTATGCCAAGCCGCATTAATGATAGCTGGACTATTTCTCTGTCCTTTACGGCTAAAAACACCTGTGCTCAGCGCCACATTATGATCAGCAAATGCATGTACTTGTGCATGACATGACTCGCAACTTATAGTGCTATCAATGGATAAGATAGGATCAAAAAATAAAGCTCTACCTAACTCAAACCCCTCTTTGGTGAGTTTGTTTTTTGTAAAATTATAATGTGGTGTTGGAAAATATGAGGGATATTTCATTTCAAATATCTTCTCTTCGTCACGGCAAGACAAAAACATCAAAAACGCTGTGCCTATAATCGCGTATCGTAAAAAATATTTCATAAAAAGCGTATTTAAAAACTTCCTGTCGTCAACTTGGGACCGACAGGAAGCGATAAAAAACCAATTAATATTATTAATTGTGAATATGATCAAATTTAATACCTTCATAGAAGCCGTGAGCCATTCTTTTAGCCAATTCGCCTGGCATATGCTGCTTGGATCTTACTGAAAGTTTTTCTCCATCATGCCACAATCTAGCTACATTGGTATAAAAGTGTACTACCGGCTTCCTTCCTTCTTTAACGATGAGCTTGTTATTAAACTCATATACTCTTGTCATAGGTACGCTGTGTTCACCTTTAAATCCGCCTAAATGGAAGGAAAATGAATTATTGGCGGCTTCAGGACTACTGCCCTCAGCTTTAATCATGATGTAGCCACTGTTCCAACTCCAAAACATGCCATTGTTAGGATCTAATGCGCCAGTTTGAGAGCCTGAAACATTCCTAGTACTGTCCACTCCCAACATTATTTCCACAGCATTGTACTCGCCAGCTGGTACATTTGATACAATGGCTTCGTTGGACTTATTGACACCGGCAGCATCTATAATAAAATAGCTTTCTGGCGCGTCATACCATGTTCCATCTGTCTTGCGCAGTTTTACATTGGAAATATAATATTTCATGGTGGTGAAATTGAGAGTCTCTTGAAGCCTTGGGTGGAGTAAATCTTTTTCCATCGAAAATTCATTGGTGCTCCACAGGTGATCAAACTCTAATATTACGTCTGATGCGCCATGGTCATGGTCATGGTCATCTTTTTTACAAGCCAAAATTGACATTGAAAGAACTAAAAACAAAAATAAAATTTTTCTGAAATTTTTCATAAAAATATGATTTTAAGTGATAAAAAAATGTTTAAAATAATTTAAAAAAAATATATAAGTTGTCCATTAAAGCGAGATTGACTATTAATGTAGCCACGTCCTATATTTTGATGTACTGGAAGATGCCCGGCAATACCAATGTTAAAGTTAGAAAATAGGATGTCTATACCTATAGAGGTAGATGTAATATTGCCGCCCGTCAAGTCCACATCATACCCTTCTTTTTGGTCAGGATTCCATCTTTCATGGACTAAACCTAAAGTGGGCATAAATGTCCAGTTGTTGCTATCAAAAACCTTAAGAAGCCGAATAGATTGATTGTATCCATTTCCAAATCTGTGTTGGTATTTATTATTTTCTGTGGTTATTCTTACACCAGCTTCTGTGACCACACCCCAAGATTTGTATCTCAAAATATATGTGGCAGTACTTAAAAAATCTGTTGTACCTGTACCTATTTGTACACCGGGAATCCATCCATATTCTTGGGTCTCAAAATCTGAATGGCCTGTAGGTAGCTTAATGCCACCACCTATCTGAAGATTTTGATATAAATCACCAGATTCTGACTCCTTGTGGTGTATAATAGAGTAAAGTCCCATGATATAGGCATCGCCAATGCCTTGTGAAATGTCGATGATGCCATTCTCTTTCTTTTTTATGATATTGTAGGGCAAAAATCCAAGAATTTGCCACCTTTGTCCTATAACGTATCTGCCAAATAGCTCAGCATTATGGTATTGCTCATGGCTGACTGTTGGGAACAATATGGATGGATGCTCAGACCGAAATCCTCTTTGGCTATATCGGATTCCCAAAAAATGGGTATTAAACTGAGGTAATATACCTAAATTTTGATTGAATACACTACAGCCGCAGACATCACATGCTTGTATATGCCACACAAATAAGAGGAAGAAACTAGCAAAAAACCACTTTTTTAATATGCTATTATCCATATATGGAAATATTTAATTAATTACTTTGCATTTGCAGTAGGTAATTTTCCAAAAAAATCTTAGGAAATGGGCTACACACAAATAAATGCGATAAAAAATAATAATAACAAATAGAATTGCTAAGGCTACGTACCTAGATGATCCTCATAAAGCAAAGTGTATTGATGGATTTAAGCCAATTTATCACTACATCAAAAGGATGAATAGCTATCGCATCATAAATCACTAATTATGACTAAATATAATGATACTCAATACTCTTTTCTAACATTTTTATTCTATGAAAACTAGAATTAATGGTAAACTTTGTCGCCGCCTTGGTACGAGCAATTAAGCCAATTCGGGAGGTGGTGAGGGCAGAGAAATCAACTCTAGTAAGTTGAAAGATTTATTATAAGGAATGGAAGTTTTATCAGTATGTACTTTATCAATATAAACAGTTAATTCATATAAACTTATTGGAGTATAAACCGAAAATTGAAACTGATTGGCTGGCATGATTGGTAAATTGTCCTTTGGTGATTCACTTTTAACAACTTTGTCCAGCTGACACTGAGCAAAACAATTGAGCGTCTTATTGTCTTTGTTTTCGCAATAATTTACAGCGATGTAGGTTCTATTTATATTCCAATATGCATAGTATATCATCTTACTTGTATAAGGTAAGACTAATAGAAAACACGCTATATAAATTAATAAAGATTTCATATTTGACCGCAAAGGTATATTATATTTTTGAATTTTACATGTTTTATGATTAAAATCATTTTATCATAATGGAATTTAAAACTGTGTTATAAATAGTATAAATTAAAAATCATTTCACTCTGTCAATTTAATGATATCCACCATTGTTTTTTCAATATCATTCATAGCTTTGAGGTACTTCTTTTCCCATTCATGCAGGTTTTTAGTGGTTTTTAAAGATAATTCGTAATGCAATGCGGGCAATATCCACGAAGCATACCCACTGTATGGGTCGGAAGAAGCATATAATGATTTATACCACTCGCCAAATTGCAAACCACCTCCAATAAGCCAATTTCTATCCAGAGAAATTAATTTCTGATTGATTTTTCCAATATCTTTTATATCTGGTTGAGATAGCCTGTTTTGGCATCTGATTCCTATCGAAGTAAGAGTGTCAGCTTTATCTTTTAAGAGATTGAAAGAAAAGAGATGGCCATCTTTTAATGTACTAAAAGATTTTTCAAGGCTGGACAATTGAGCTTGAATGTCGGTACCATATCTACTCAAATCATAGGGTATAACCTTTTCATTAGCCAATTTTAATGTGGTCAACCCAAAAACCCTTTCTACCATCGGCCCCATCTTAAAAGTTGAGTCAACAAATTTTTGATAATAATGAAAATTGTCGAAAATTGAGTGGTAAATACTGGGGCCACTTGTACCAGCGCTTATAGAGGGTATTCCAAGATGAGACAAGAAGGGTAAGTGATCAGATCCTCCACCTAAATTTCCTATTTTGGGTTCCACCTCTTTACCACGCCAAACATCGTGTAGGAGATTGGATGAATCAGGATGACTAACACCACGAGAGGCATCTATGAAGACATTTTTTAAAAGTGGGCTTGCACTACCACCAAAGTTGCGTCCACTCACCGCTCCATCAGCATTAAGATAAGCGATACATTTTTGGGATAATTCATCTTTATGCTGTTCAACCCATTCTGTAGAGCCAAATAAGCCTAATTCTTCAGCATCCCAATGGGCGATTTTAATAGTTCGAAGAGGTGTCATTCCATTTTTAGCTAAATGACCCAATGATTCACTTAAACACAAGAGCATGGCTGTACCGCTATTGGGGTCTAAAGTGCCAAAATTCCAAGCATCATAATGGGAGCCTAATACTATCCATTCGTCTGGATTTTTGGAGCCATTAAGTGTACCTACTACATTGTATATACGTTGTATTTTTCTCTCTTGGTGCACGTTGAGGCGAATGATAAGGTCATTTCCACCAGTTATTCTATAGGTAAATGGTAGTCCACCTTGCCATCCGGAGGGGACAGCTTCCCCTTTCATTCTAGATAATATTTCTTTGGCAGAGCCATAGGATAGGGGCATGACAGGAATGCTCAACAACCCTGGTACTTCATGGGGTTTTAGTCTATTAATTTTTTGGCTATTTTCTAATAGTAATGCTGGCCCGTGGGGTGTTAATGGGTCTCCAATCCAAGGTAAAACCAAGAGAGATCCCCGTTGTATCGAGCTTTCATCAAAATAGGGACCCTCCGGATAGACCAAGCCTTTCATATATCCACTATCATTAGGATCAGTAAATATTATTAGCCCTATAGCTCCGTTTTCTTCCGCATACTTGGCTTTGTATCCTCTGAAATTGCCACCGTATCTTGCCAAGACTATTTTGCCTTCGACAGAATGGCCCATTTCTTTTAATTTGTCAAAGTCTTCCTTTCTACCATAATTAACATATATTACTTCACCCGTTACATCGCCCGAACCAGTAAATGCATTGAATCCTTGTGTCAATGCTGGATGACTAGAGTAGGGGTCTTCATCGTAGATGTATTCACGATTGTTGAGGGGCATGCGAATAGGTTTAACTAATTCAACAGATGTACTGCCAGGCATGACAGGTAGATAAACATCATAAGGAAATATTTCCACTTTTAGTCCAGCTTCACGCATAGATTTGGCAATATAATCGCGAACTCGCTCATTTTCTGGACTACCAGCAATGTGTGGTTCTTGGGTTAGATTGTATAAATGCTCTTTGAATCGTTCGGAGTCTTGTAGTTCTAAAAACGTTTTTTCAATTTTTTCTAAATTTTGAGCATAGGTGAATTGGCTCCAAAAAGCTAATAATAAAGTGACTAATGGTAAATATCGCATATGTAAAAAGGATTGTTGTTCTATTAGAGCACAAAATAATAGAATATTTTTTATCATGTGGGTTAAATTACACCCAAATCTTTTCCTACTTTTATAAATGCAGCTACAGCTTTATGGATGTCTTCTGTCTCGTGACCAGCGCTGATTTGTACTCTGAT
>DAIPYV010000070.1:0-16504 GCA_036782555.1 Saprospiraceae bacterium | reverse complement strand
TCTCTAATTTGCACAAAAATACTGAAAAGTCTTTTTATGAGACCATGCTCAGTTTGTTCAATTATATAGATCCCAAAACGGGCGATATAGCGGGTTTAATCAGTGATGAGACAATGGCCGTTATAGAAAAAAATAAAGATTTAATAGATTCCACCATCATATATGATAGGGATTATGGATACGATTATTTTGGGTTTAAAACACTTGAAAAATCATATTTACTTAGATTAGACGGAGAGGTTGTAGAACGTCCACAGCACATGCTCATGCGTGCATCTATAGGCATACACGGAGAAAATATCGAAGCGGCCATTGAGACATATCATTTGATGTCAGAAAAATGGTTTACGCACGCTACACCTACATTATTTAACGCTGGTACACCTAAGCCACAGTTGTCATCATGTTTTTTATTGACTATGACTGATGACAGCATCACCGGTATCTTTGATACTTTAACAAGGTGTGCAAAAATATCACAATCCGCCGGAGGCATTGGCTTAGCAATGCATAATATCAGAGCGAAGGGCTCATATATAAAAGGTACTGGCGGTAGTTCCAATGGTATTGTTCCCATGCTCAGAGTCTTTAATGATACAGCAAGATATGTTGATCAAGGAGGCGGAAAAAGAAAAGGAGCTTTTGCGATGTACCTTGAACCATGGCATGCTGATATTTTTGACTTTTTGGAGCTAAAAAAGAACCATGGAAAGGAAGAAATGCGCGCTAGAGATTTGTTTTATGCTATGTGGATGCCTGATTTGTTTATGCAACGTGTCAAAGAAGATGGTAATTGGTCACTTTTCTGTCCTAATGAAGCGCCTAATCTTCATGAATGCTATGGTGGAGAATTTGAGGCGTTATATCATAAATACGAACAAGAAGGCAGAGCCAGACAAGTCATCAAGGCGCAAGACTTATGGTTTGCTATATTGGAATCACAGATAGAGACAGGCACACCCTACATTCTCTACAAAGATGCTTGCAATAAAAAATCTAACCAAAAGAACTTGGGTACAATCAAGTCTAGTAATCTTTGTACTGAAATTATAGAGTACACAGCCCCAGATGAAGTCGCTGTATGTAATTTGGCATCAATATCTTTACCTAAATTTGTCAATGAAGAAACACGAGAATACGATTTCGATAAATTGCACCAAGTCACTAAAGTTATCACTCGCAACCTCAATAGAATCATAGATATCAATTATTATCCTGTGCCTGAGGCTCGAAACTCTAACTTTAGACATAGACCTATAGGTATCGGTGTACAGGGATTAGCTGATGCTTATATTTTGATGCGGTTTCCTTTTGATAGTAAAGAAGCAGCCCAACTCAACAAACAAATTTTTGAAACTATTTACCACGCAGCTGTAGAAGAATCTTGTGAATTGGCTGAAAAGTATGGTCCTTATGAAACATTTGGAGGCTCACCAGCTAGCCAAGGCATATTACAATTTGACATGTGGGGCGAGACACCCTCTAATAGATACGATTGGGATGGACTTAAGTTAAAAGTACAACAATTAGGTCTAAGGAATAGTCTTCTTCTGGCCCCTATGCCTACTGCCTCTACATCGCAAATCATGGGCAATAATGAATGTTTTGAACCTTATACATCTAATATTTATACAAGAAGGACACTTTCGGGTGAATATATTATCGTCAATAAGCATTTGCTTCATGATCTCACTCACTTGGGTTTGTGGACGGATGAAGTGCGTCAAAAATTGATGGCCGCCAATGGATCAGTGGCTAATATAGATGAGATACCACAAGATCTCAAGGATCTTTATAAAACAGTATATGAAATCAGCCAAAAAGTGATTATAGATCAGGCGGCAGATAGGGGAGCCTACATCTGTCAGTCTCAAAGTCTTAATCTTTTTGTTGAGAATCCAACATTTAGCAAGTTGAGTTCTATGCATTTCTATGGCTGGCAAAAGGGTCTCAAAACAGGTATGTACTACTTGAGATCAAAAGCCGCAGTAGATCCAATAAAATTTACATTAGATCAACAGCATCAAAGAATCAATGCCACTGTAAAAAATCCAATTGCGGAAATAGAGGTCATGGATCTGCCTGAAGGTACTGTCTGTACGATGGAGGAAGGTTGCATTAGCTGTGGTTCGTAATGATTGAATTGGTTTTTAGATAATATTTATAAGAATTAGCTCAGGAGAGGCTTCAGAAGAAGCCTCTTTTTTTTAACCAAAAAAATGCAGTTGAAAATCACTGGCGGCCAATTGAAATTTGGACAGTTTAGCTTCTTATCACGAAGCTCCAATACCTAATTATGGTTTACACTAAATTTTACATCTTTCTATTTCTACTCATAAATAATGGAAAACTTATTTTTCTTCCTTACATTTGTGCAAAATAGTTTTTGTTGGGTTTTTATTGATGTTATAACAAAAATTCTAAATCAAGTCATTGTCTACGGTGAAGCTGAGAGTTGGATTCTAAAGATATTTCAAATTGTGGATTTTATAAATAGCGATGCTCCTTAGATATGGGTTATAATTAACGATATTGAGTTAGTGAATAAGGTCGATAAAATAGAACCTCCATTTAATTAAGGGAATAGAATCTTATGAAGCTCAAACATCTCATTTATATATCCTATTATTTTCCTCCTATTCATTCCATAGCGGTTTTAAGAAATTATTTTTTGGTGACATATCTCAAAGATGAATTGGACCATATAGAAGTTTTAACTACACAAAATCAAAATATTTTTCCACAATCGCCAATGGATATCGATGGGATTAATATTAAAAAATTGGCCACATGGGATTACCGTACATTAATTCATTTCTTCAAAAAAGATAAATCCAAGCTGCATTTTGATGAGTCAACAAAAAAAAGTTCCATTATTAAATTTTTTATAAAACTGAATGAAACACTACCATTTAGTCTTTTGATGGGAGAAGGCGGGTTGATTTACATCATTTCCGGAGTGAGATATGCTTCAAAATACTTAAAAGATAATAAAAGGGCCATAATAATGACGCCTTATCGACCTACAGCAAATGTAGTTATGGGGTATTTATTGAAACTTATTCAACCCCAGATTACTTGGGTATTGAGTATGCATGATTTGCCTTATATATACCGGCGGGCCAATTGTTATTTTCCAAAACTTCAGAGGTTTTTCTGGGCAAAATTTTTAAATAAAGCTGATAAAGTCTTTACACTCTCTCATGGTCTAGCTGATGAATTTAAAACTTACGGAATCGATGTTCCAGTAATATTTAATGGGGTCATAATTAGGCAACCAGTTTCCCAAAAAAATGAGACTTTTATATTTTTATTTACAGGGTCACTATATGACGGACTCATAAACCCTTTACTTTTTTTCCAATGTGTCGAAAATTTATTACATAAAAATATTTTGGACATTAATAAAGTGCAAATAATTTATGCTGGAAAAGATAGTCAAAGATGGCTTAGCTATGCTCAAGGTTTTCTATCAGTTTCTCATATTACAAAAATATATGATGTTTTGCCACATGAAGTAGCTCTTGAAATGCAATTGAAGTCTAATATAAATATCTTATTGACTTGGAATGATGAATACGTTAAAGGTATATTGACGGGTAAGTTATTTGAATATTTAGGCGCTAGAAATCCCATTTTGACCATATTGCAAGGAAGTCTGGATAATGATTTTGAGCCTATTTTTTCTGAGTTAAAATGTGGTAAAATTGTTTACACTACTGATCCAGAAGCATGCCAACAAATAGAAGATTTTATTATTCAAAAATATATGCTTTGGTCGGCTGGAAATTATGATTCAGTTTATACCTCATCGGATTTATTGACACGATATTCTTGGCCCTTGCAAGTCGATAAGTTGTGGAAACTTATTAAAGACTTATGATATTATGTTCATTTTATAGTTCACGATAAAGGTATTTTGCAGTTTTTTAAGGTTTTAGATCATTTTTTACAAAAAAAAATTGAAAATATTTTGAAATTTGTTTTAGATATATATACCTTTGCATCGATTTTACTACTTTCTTGTGGAAAGATAGTAATTATTTATAAAGATGAGGCGAGAGAAAGGCTCTAAGACCCTCAGGCAACCTACGCATTGCAAGGTGCCAATTCCTTCCCGATATTGGGACATATAAATTAAAGTGAACATCAATAATGATTAATTCAATTTTACCTTCTTCAAGTTCTTATCCAACGGTAGTTATTCCAAGCTGTATAGCTGTATTTACTTCTTCAATGTGTTGTTGCTGTTGTTGCAGCCTCTGATATCTTACAACACCTTAAATCTCTAATTTCATTTAATTTTTTTTGTGTGTTGTAGTACACGTAATTTGACGTGTACCCCTTATTTGTATATTTATTTTTTTATCAAAACAACAATATTATGTCTTACAATCAAAATCTAAAATTTGAAACGCTGCAGGTACATGCAGGTCAATCTCCTGATCCTACTACAGGTTCTCGAGCTGTTCCTATTTATCAGACCACATCTTACGTATTCAATAGTGCCCAACATGGTGCTAATTTGTTTGCGCTCAAGGAGTTTGGTAATATTTATACACGTATAATGAATCCCACAACAGATGTTTTTGAACAGCGTGTGGCAGCTCTTGAAGGTGGCGTGGCTGCCGTTGCCACCTCGTCTGGTCAAGCCGCACAGTTTTTGGCACTCAACAATATTCTTCAGGCTGGGGATAATTTTGTGAGTACTTCGTTTTTGTATGGCGGCACTTACAATCAGTTTAAAGTGGCTTTCAAAAGATTAGGCATCGATGTGCGCTTTGCACAAGGGGACTCTTCAGATAGTTTTGAAGCACTTATCGATACGGATACCAAAGCCATCTATCTTGAAACGATTGGTAATCCTAGGTTCAATATTCCTGACTTTGAGGCCATAGCGTCTTTAGCGCGAAAGTACGATATACCACTTATCGTCGATAATACCTTTGGTGCGGGTGGCTATTTGTTCAGACCATTGGAGCATGGGGCCAATATCGTGGTGGAATCGGCTACTAAGTGGATTGGTGGTCATGGTACAAGTGTGGGTGGCGTCATTGTGGACGGTGGTAATTACAATTGGGGAAATGGCAAATTCCCTCAGTTTTCAGAACCATCAGAAGGATATCATGGCCTTGTTTTTTCGGATATTTTTGGTATTGACAATCCGTTGGGATTGCCTAATATAGCTTTTTCTATTCGTGTACGAGTGGAAGGCTTAAGAGATTTTGGTCCAGCTTTGTCACCCTTCAATGCCTTTCAATTGATCCAAGGATTAGAAACGCTTTCACTGCGCGTACAGCGTACTGTTGATAATGCTTTAGCCTTGGCTCAATGGTTAGAATCACATCCGCAAGTGGAAAAGGTAATTTATCCAGGATTGGAATCTAGTCCTTATCATTTATTGGCTAAAAAATATCTTAAATCAGGTTTTGGCGGTGTCTTGAGCTTTAATGTCAAAGGAGATAAGTCTACGGCTGAGAAGTTTATTGACAATTTGAAATTAATTAGTCACTTGGCCAACGTGGGAGATGCTAAAACATTAATTATTCAACCATCCGCTACTACACATCAACAGTTAAGTGATGATGAACAAAAAGCGGCTGGTGTGGAGCCAAATTTATTAAGATTATCAGTAGGTATAGAGCACGTTGACGATCTTAAGTCCGATTTGGAAAGTGCTTTTAGTGCATTATTACAATAAAATATTATTAATGTGGGAATTGCAGTAAAGTGCTGCAATTCCATTTTTAATTTTAATACAAAATAAAAATGACAACATCCTTTATAATAGCTCAACAAATGACAGAAAAACCTAGGATACAAGAAACTAATGATCTTAAATATTTTGAATATAAAGATGAGTTCCAATTAGAAATTGGTCAATCATTACCTGAATTTACATTGGCCTACAATACTTATGGCCAACTTAACGAAGAAAAAGATAATGTTATTTGGGTCATTCATGCTCTTACGGGAAATAGTAATCCTATGGAATGGTGGCCAGGCGTGGTAGGACGAGGCTTAGCCATTGATCCTTCTCAACATTTTATAGTTTGCGCCAATTGTTTAGGATCACATTATTGTTCTACTAATGCATTATCAAATAATCCTAAAACAGGTCATCCGTATTACCATTCATTTCCATTGTTGACTGTTAGGGATGTGGTGAATGCCTATGATTTACTGAGACAGGATTTAGGACTATCTAAGATTAAATTATTGGCTGGAGCCTCCTTAGGGGGTCAACAGGCATTGGAGTGGGCAGTTTTAAAACCTTATGTATTTGACGATTTATTACTTATAGCTACTAATGCGCGTCATTCTCCCTGGGGTATAGCTTTCAATGAGAGTCAAAGATTGGCCATCCAAGCGGATACAACGTGGTCACAAAATTCCCCTGAGGCTGGACAAAAAGGTATGTTAGCCGCTAGGGCACTGGCATTGTTGAGTTATCGTTCTCCACAGGGGTATAACACTACTCAACTAGATGAGGAGGATAAATTAGATGATTTCAGAGCTTCTTCTTATCAAAAATATCAAGGCGAAAAATTAGTACGTCGCTTTAATGCTTTTTCTTACTGGACATTGTCTAAGATAATGGATAGCCACAATATAGGTCGAGGAAGAGAAAGTATAGAAGCTACCTTGTCATCACTTAAGGCACGCACCACAATTATTGGAATAGAGTCAGATATTTTATTTCCATTAGAAGAACAAAAATTTCTTTACAGGTATATACCTAATTCGAGACTGAAAGTGATTGTATCTAATCTTGGTCACGATGGCTTTTTGACAGAAAATGATCAGGTCAATGATATTATAAAGAATGTTTTTGATTAAATGAGTATTAACACTATTTAGTTTGTAGGCGTATTTTTAACATTTTTTAATGTGGCTGTGAAACACTTTTTGGAAGATGAATTTTTAAAGCGGTTTAAATTTCAATGCGTTATTCTGTTGAGATAGGTGTACATATTTTTCTAAAACTTTAATGCATAGGTAATCTTCTCTATCTTTATCCATAAACTGAAGGACGTAATCATTTGCATTCTGAATGATTTTTAATGCCTTATCTTGGTTTTTTAGATAGTACTCTATTTTTTCTACCAAATCACTAAAGTCGGTAGCTATCTCAACGTAATGATAGTCAGGAATTAAAGTACCCTCCATAAACCAAGTTTCGCATGTAGGCTTCGGCATCATACAAAGTGAATGGCTTGACATGGCCCACTTTAAATTAGACGCTACATCGTTTCCTTCACCACAAAAGATAAATTTATATCTCAACTGTTCGTCGATACTCATGAATTTTTTTTGCCAAGGAACATTCTCTTTTGGCTTATTCGTTTGACCTACTTCAAATAGAGAATGGTTCCAAAACTTTTGTACAAAATATTGCCTATTGGGTTGATAGGCGGCACCTCGCCATACTAATTGGTCTATTTTGTCATTAAAAGCTAAATGGTCTTGGACAAATTTGAAGTGCCTTCTTTTATTAAGTTTAAATAATATCGAGTTTTCGTTAGATTTATTTAGTGGCCTAGCTTTAAACAAAGTAGGGTAGCTATTGATATGTGTCTCATCACCAAAGTGATAAGCTAATCGAGTAAAGTTATGAAAAAAATGTAAAAACTCTTTTAAATCTAAAAAATAACCTGTTCCCTTAGTCTTTTTAAAATACTTGATGGGTTTAATATTATTAGGAAGATTGAATTCGTTTTGTATTTTACAATAATAATTAATTCTATATTCCAGATAATTCTGATTCCATAATTTACTTTTTTTTATTATGTTGTTGTATTTCCATTTAAAGTAGATAGGTGGTAAAGAGTTATAAACATAATTGGTGAGATAATAATAAAAATTCATATTCAGATACTACTAACTTTATTTTACTATTTCTTTAAATCAAAGTTTAATTTAACTCTTTTAGTATTTTGGGCTGATAAAAAATATAAAATCATAAACCCTCTTCATGACAATTAATCGATATTAAGAGACACAAACGAGTCGCTTTAAGTACAGGTTTAAGCAAAGATCAAGATAAAAGTAGAAAATAGAAAACAAATTATAACATTTGATTTTAATTTTCAAATAAATTTCTAATACTTTGCACCGTTTGAGGTTGAATCGACGGTCTTTGTATATGATTTTTTAAGTAGGCTCTAAATTCTTGTTCGACATCAATCATATTTTTACATTCAGGATTAAGAGCAAGGTCTTTTTCAAGATTGAATTTTTCTTCATCATTGAGTTCATTGTCGATTAGCATACCAATTTTGAACCCTAAATCACTCTCTACTTTCAAAAAAGCCATTTTTTGTGTTTAAAAAATTAAAATAATACGGTCAATCTTCTTTATCATAAAAAGAAGAATAGCCACTTCTATAATCCTTGTAGCCCAATCCTAAAGCATAGTTTTTCAACATAGCTTTCAACATATTTCGTGCTCTATAGATTCTGGATCTTACAGTTCCAAGGGGAAGGTCCAAAGTCTTAGATATCTCATCATAAGACAAATCTTCAATGTCACATAATACGATGATTTCTTTATACTCCAAAGGGAGAGAAGCTAGTGCTTTAGAGACTTCATCACCAAATGACTGATCAAAAAGCATTTGTCTTAACTCGTCTGTTCCTACAGTATTTGCCATAGAGGGTAAATCCGATTTGGAATCGCCATCTATAGAGCTTATCTGGGGTCTTCTGACCTTTTTTCTATATCCGTTGATATAGGCATTTCTAAGTATTCTAAACAACCAAGCCTTAGAATTAGTTCCCGCAACAAAAGAATTTATAGCTTTGTGTGCATTTAGATATGTTTCTTGGACTAAATCCTCAGCCTCATTTTCATTAAAAGTTAAGTGAAAAGCAAATGTCTTGAGAGCTTCCATGTGAGGAAACAATTCATTGTCAAATATTTCTTTTTTGGACAAATTACTCAATTAAATACTTTTTTTTAAAAAAAAAACTTAAAACTTCAAATAAATTGTTGGTATGGTTTAAACAGTCATGATATCCTTCTCTTTAACGTTAATCATATTATCGATTTTAGTCACATAGGAGTCTATAGTCTTTTGAATTTCATCTTCTTTTCTTTTGGCAGCATCCTCAGGAAAACCCTCTTTAACTTTTTTCTTGATAAAATCCAGAATCTTATGTCTGTAAGACCTGATACCAATACGTGATTCCTCACCAGCATGTTTTGCTTGTTTAACCATTTGTATTCTTCTTTCCTCACTCATTGGGGGTATCATGAGTCGGACCGTTTCGCCATCATTCATAGGAGTTATACCCATATTAGCCTCAAATATCGCTTTTTCTATTGGCCCTAACATTTTTTTTTCCCAAGGCTGTATAGCCAGAGTTCTCGCGTCAGGCGTAGTAATGTTAGCAACTTGACTGAGTGGTGTAGGAGAGCCATAGTATTCTACCATCAATCCGTCTAACATAGCCACGGAAGCCCTTCCCGCTCTTATTTTATTGAGTTCAAAGAGCAAGTGTTCTATGGCTTTATCAAAATGCTCATAAGTTTGGGCTATTTGATTTTCAATTTCTTCTAACATGTGATTTAATTTATAAGTTACAATTAAAAAGTCGATTTGATTTAAAAAAAACTATGGTAAGAATTCTCCCTCTAGTTTTTTAATTTTTATTAATCTCTACTACCCATAAATTGGAGTAGGAAGTATAAAAATGTGACCAAGGACCCAAGTGCTGCACTAACGTAAGTCATAGCCGCCCACCACAGTGCATCTTTGGCTCCGTCGTACTCACTTCCTCTAAGGTATCCTGACCTGTCTAGCCAAGCTAATGCTCTATTGGAAGCATCAAATTCTACAGGTAATGTCACTAAACTGAACAAAGCTGTAAGGCCAAAAGTAGCCACCAATATCAGCATAAGCGTATTGCCACCGATACCAGCACCCATACCAAATATTACACCCATAAATAAAAACTGCTGAACACTTGAGCTGAACTGTACTATAGGTACTAACTTTGATCTCATTTGCAACATGCTGTAAGTTGTCGCATGTTGTACTGCATGCCCTACTTCGTGAGCTGAGACCGCGGCAGCTGCTACTGATCTTCCATTAAATACGTCAGGACTTAAAGCGACTGTTTTAGTACCAGGATTATAGTGGTCTGATAAAAATCCTTGTCCTTGTACGACTTTTACATCTCTAATGCCATAATGTGCCAACATATCCAATGCGACTTCAGCGCCACTTTTTCCATTTCTTACAGGTACTTTAGCATAATGCGCAAACTTTGATTTAAGGCGGCTTCCAACAATCATACCAATGACTGTAAATACGCCTAAAATAACATAATATCCAATCATAATTTTACAAATATTTTAATTGTTTCGGTTAAATTTTCGATTTATAAAACCCAATAATTAAATAAAATGTTTCAGACCCAATAATATTTTTTTGCTTAAGATGAGCTAAAGCATAAATGGGAGCAAATTAAAATATCGCTAAATCTTTATCCAATCATTTTAAAACCAGTATATGGAACTAATGCATCTGGAATATTAATCCCATTTTCGGTTTGGTGATTTTCTAATAATGTTGCTACAATCCTTGGGAGTGCCAAGGCGCTTCCATTGAGCGTATGTGCAAGCTTAGATTTTCCATTTTCATCTTTAAATCTCAACTTCATCCTATTGGATTGGAAAGTTTCAAAATTAGACACAGAACTTACCTCGAGCCATTTGCCTTGAGCCGCTGAGTAAGTTTCAAAATCAAAGGTCAGTGCTGAGTTGAAGCTCATATCACCACCACATAGTCTTAAAATTCTATATGGAAGTTGAAGCTTTTGGAGCAAGGTTTCTACATAAGCTACCATCTGCATGAGTACTTCATAAGAATGGTCCGGGTGTTCTATACGGACTATTTCTATTTTGTCAAACTGATGCAGTCTATTTAGCCCTTTTACATCTGAGCCATAAGATCCAGCTTCTCTTCTAAAACAAGGTGTATAACCCGTCAATTTAATAGGAAAATCTGAGGGTTTGAGTATCATGTCCCTATATAAGTTTGTCAAAGGTACCTCTGCGGTGGGAATCAGATAGAAATCATCTTTTTCACAATGATACATCTGACCTTCTTTATCAGGCAATTGACCCGTAGCCATGGCAGAATCTTTATTGACAACAAGAGGTGGTTGTATCTCTTGATAACCTGCCGCAGCGGCTTCGTCCAAAAAGAAGTTTATCAAAGCCCTTTGAAGGCGTGCACCTTGGCCTTTATATACAGGAAAACCTGAACCAGTCAGTTTTACCCCATCTTTAAAATCAATAATATTATATTTTTCAGCTAATTCCCAATGTGGTTGAGCTCCCTGGTGGAGAGATGGCATATTTTCATTCCATGCCTTGAAGACTTCATTGTCCTCAGGTGTACTACCTTGTGGTACAGAATGATGAGGTATATTGGGTAGTTGAATAATTAAATTTTCCAACTCAGCTTTTATCTCTTTTAGTGTATTTTCAGATTCTTTTATGACCTCTTTTTGAGATGCAACTTTATCTTTTAGCTCCTGGGCTTCTTGAGCCTTACCACTCTTAAACATCTGCCCTATTTCTTCACTTAAAGTATTGACTTCGTTGAGAAGACTGTCTAAATGGGTTTGAACAGACTTTCTTCTATCATCTAAATCTATAATTTTATCTATAGAGTTTAATTGTTCATCGGAGACGTTTTTCTTTTTCAAACCCTCCTGCACCCTTTGTTTTTCTTCTCTGATAATTCCTATTTCAAGCATTTTACTAAAAAGATTTTGTGATAATTTGATGAATTTTTAATAATTTCTAAAAATTTTCGCAAAGATAGTATATTAATATGCAAATAATGTAGTAATTTTGCACTTTCAATTGATTTAGTCTGATACTTCCTGACAATAACTAATTTAAAAAGTTAGTTTTTCTTTAGTTGTCCGTGGAAATTCCTCTTATTACATCATTTTAACACAACTTCATTACTACCAAAAATATTTATATTATATGTATGACATATTGCAATTAAACGACATGTTAGTGCCAGAAATAAAGGCATTGGCCAAAGAATTAAATTTAAAAAACACAAGAGGTTTAACCAAACAAGAGCTTATATATAAGATCTTAGATCAACAAGCTATCTTGGGAAAGTCCGAATCTAAACCTCATCAAAATGGTTCGGTTAAACCAGCTCACACAAAACCAGTACGCAAAACTGCTGCTATGATAGCTGAGAGTGCAGAAGTAATAGTAGAAAGTCAACCACAAAGTGCGTCTACTAAAGTAAAAGAAGAAGCTAATACTGATAATGATAATTTAGCAAATACGAATAAAGAAAACCCTGATGCAAAAAGAACCAGATCTAGAAAGCCAAACAATCCTTCTCAGAATAAAAATACATCAGATGTTATATCTAAAACTTCAGATAAGGTAGCTACCGAATCAAAGGAAGCTAAAGTGGACTTGACAAACGAACCACTTGCTGAAAGCAAACCTTTACCTGCAAAAGAGGAAAACAGAACTAATAACAACAATAACAATAATAATAATAACCAAAGGATTAATAATCCTAGAAATAACGATAGAAGGCCTCAAGATAATAACCCAAATAATAGGGAGAAGACACCAGAAGCTAACCCAAGTAATAGGGAAAAGACACCAGAATCTAACCCAAATAATAGGGATAGACATCAAAGGCATGAGCCCAAAGTGGAAGAAAAAAAGTTTATACCAGACTTAGACGGTGTAATCGATAGTGAAGGGGTCTTAGAACTTATGCCTGATGGCTATGGTTTTTTGAGATCATCAGATTATAATTATCTATCTTCTCCTGATGATATCTATGTGTCTCCATCACAGATTAAACTTTTTGGTCTCAAAACTGGTGATACTGTTTTAGGCACTATACGCCCTCCTAAAGAAGGAGAGAAATATTTTGCAATGCTTAAAGTCAATAACATCAATGGTGTGGACTCCCAAAGAATCAAAGAAAGAGTTCCTTTTGATTATTTAACACCTCTTTTTCCGACTGAAAAATTTAACTTAAAGACGCATCCAGCTGGAAAAGATTATGGCAATAGGATGATAGACTTGTTTACACCTACAGGAAAAGGACAAAGAGGTCTCATTGTGGCACAGCCAAAAACAGGTAAAACGTTTTTGCTAAAAGACTTGGCCAATGCGATAGCTCAAAATCACCCTGAGTGTTATCTTATAGTACTATTGATAGACGAAAGACCAGAAGAGGTCACGGATATGAGACGAAATGTAAATGCTGAAGTGATAGCTAGTACCTTTGACGAGCCAGCTGAAAACCATGTACGTGTAGCTGGTATTGTATTAGAAAAAGCCAAAAGATTAGTAGAAAGCGGGCATGATGTTGTGATCCTTTTAGATTCTATCACAAGGCTAGCTCGTGCCTATAATACAGTAGCGCCTACGAGTGGAAGAGTTTTGTCTGGTGGAGTGGAGGCCAATGCGCTTCATAAACCCAAGAAATTCTTTGGAGCGGCCAGAAATATTGAGGATGGAGGTTCTTTAACTATATTAGCTACAGCGCTCATAGATACTGGTTCAAAAATGGATGAGGTCATCTTTGAGGAATTCAAGGGAACTGGAAATATGGAACTGCAGCTAGACAGATCATTAGCTAATAAGCGTATGTATCCTGCCATAGATATCACTAAGTCGAGTACGAGACGAGAGGAGCTTCTTTTACCTGAAAGTGTGTTGCCTAAGTTATTTATTTTGAGAAACCATTTAGCGGATATGAAACCAGATGAAGCTATGGAGTTTATCAAAAAGCACATGATGGGCACTAGTAGTAATGATGAATTTATTATTTCCATGAACAGTTAATTATAAAAAATGCATATTTTATAAATTTATTGTTTGAATAATTCAATAAACTTTCATAATTTTGCGCCTCTTTTTAAAAAAGTAACATTATTATAAAATTTTTCGATAACTAAGGTGTGTAAATCTCCTTAAAATAAATAGAATACATGAAACGTACATTTCAACCATCAAGAAGAAAAAGAACCAACAAGCACGGCTTTAGAACTAGAATGGCTACTAAAAATGGTAGGAGAGTTTTAGCAAAAAGAAGAGCTAAAGGAAGACAAAAACTTACAGTTTCTGACGAGCATACTCTAAAGGGATAAAAGTCTAATTTCTTTTTCTACATAAATTTGTTTTTGTGTAGTAGGAGAGTTTTTAATTTTTATGATAAGAGGATACCGATATGTTGTTGGATTTACATATCGGTATTTTCTATTTTTATAGTATTTAGTTAAGTATAGCATCATTGGGCAATCAACTCAAAAGTACAAAAATTTTAGAGCAAGTTTTTGAGAAGGGTCAAAAATCTTTTATATTCCCTATAAAAATAATGTACCTCAAAAATGAAGTACCCATCAATGAAACACCACAAATAAAATATACTGTCACCGCTCCCAAAAGACTTTTTAAAAAGGCAGTAGATCGCAATCGAATCAAAAGGCAAATGCGAGCGGCTGTAGATAGTATGATACGTTCTAATAATTTAGTTTTGACCAGCAGTTTTTCCATTGTTTTTTTATATGTGGCTAAGGAAAAATTGGAATACAAAATAATCTTTCAATCTATAAGAAAACAATTCATTAAACTATTGGTCTAGTGCTATGTTCTAATATAAAACACGATAAAATGCTTTTACTTTTGGCTTGCTTGTCTTTAAGTTGGTACAATATTTTACTTTAAGTTCGACACCATTTGCACAGCTCAAAATATCTTTTTACCTTTGTGGCAATATGGATAAAGGTAAATTAATCATCGCATCTCCCAGATTCAATCTTATTATAAAAAGGTTGTCCCATCACATTTTGGAAAATCATATTCATTTGTCTGATTTGTGTATCATAGGTATTCAAGAAAAAGGTGTATTACTTGCCGAAAGATTAAAGACAGAGATTACAAAAATTCATAAAAACCCTTCATTCCATTTTGGTAAATTAGATATTACATTCTACAGAGATGATTTTCGAAGACGGGATATACCTATTAAAGCTTCAGCGACAGAGATAAATTTTTTGGTAGAGGATAAAAATGTTATACTAGTAGATGATGTCCTTTACACAGGACGGACTATACAAGCTGCCATGTCAGCGCTTCAGGACTTTGGCAGACCGAGAAGAGTGGAAATGCTTTGTATGGTCAATAGACGATTTAATAGGCATCTACCTATCAGAGCTGATTATGAGGGATTAGCCATAGACGCATTGGAGGAAGCTTACGTAAGAGTAGAGTGGCAAGAAAGAGAAGGCGAAGACAAAGTAATATTATTTTCAGGTAAAAATCAAATAGATTAATTCAATATGTCATCACAACTGAGTACAAAACATCTATTAGGTATCAAGTACATCACGACTGATGATATTCGTTTGATTTTTAAGACGGCCAGTGATTTTAAAGAAGTTATCAATCGACCGATCAAAAAAGTACCATCACTTAGGGATATCACAGTGGCTAATGTTTTTTTTGAAAACTCTACACGCACCCGCATTTCTTTTGAATTAGCGGAAAAGAGACTTTCAGCGGATATAGTCAATTTTTCTGCATCATCATCATCTGTCAGTAAAGGCGAAACCTTATTGGATACGGTCAATAATATTTTAGCTATGAAGGTAGATATGGTCGTGATGCGACATCCTGCACCGGGTTCACACCATTTTTTAGCTCAGCATATAGATGCCAATATCATTAATGCCGGAGATGGTACACATGAACACCCTACACAGGCATTGTTAGATTGTTATTCTATACATGAGAAACTAGGCGGTATAGTAGGTAAAAAAGTGGTCATAGTAGGTGATATTTTGCATAGCCGAGTAGCTCTTAGCAATATATTGTGTCTTCAAAAAATGGGAGCGGAAGTGATGGTCTGCGGTCCGGCGACATTTATTCCACGTCATTTGCATCATTTTGGTGTTAAAGTAGAGCACGATATTCGTCGGGCTTTGGAATGGTGTGATGTGGCTAATGTCCTGCGTATTCAGCTAGAAAGGCAAGATATCACTTATATACCATCACTCAGAGAATACGCTCTTTATTATGGTATCAATAAACCATTATTAGATTCTATAGATAAGGAAATCGTCATTATGCATCCAGGCCCGATAAATCGGGGTGTAGAAATCACTAGTGATGTGGCTGACAGCCACCATTCAATTATACTTAATCAAGTGGAAAATGGTGTAGCTATACGTATGGCGGTTCTATATCTCTTGGCTGGAAAGAAGTGATAAAAATTTTTCATTTTTAAACCAATTGCATCTTTGCTACCTTAGGGTCAACTATAGCGACATCATGTTCAAAATCCAATTTGATGCGCCACTTTTGCATGGTAGCAGCGCCGATGATGGCTTCTTCACTCAGTCCAGGTATCACTAGAAATTCGTCAGATAATAAGATATCGTCTATATAGAAATCTAGCCTGACAGCTTCCGTTACCTCAATATAATG
>DAIPYV010000069.1:0-16585 GCA_036782555.1 Saprospiraceae bacterium | reverse complement strand
GGCACATCATAAGCTGCCCAATATTCTTTATACTTTTCAGCATCATAAGATAAGTAATTGGGTACCGCTATGATTAATTGGCCATTATCATCTAGTCTTTTCTTAAATATTTCAAAGAAGTCATCCAATCCGTATAAATGCTCTAAAACATGCCATAAGGTGATATAACCAAATTTTTTTTCAATCTTCCCGCTCAACAAGTCCTCGGGCGTGTTGACTTCTATATCAAACTTATTTTGGCTATATTTTCTGGCATTTTCGTCCACTTCAATGCCCATGACCTCAAAACCACGTTTTTTCATATAATGCGGAAAATAACCTGTGCCTGAACCTACATCAAGTAAAGACGGGTTTACACCTTTTTTAGAACAAATGCGCGCTTTTACACCGAGCATAACCTGTCGGACTAGGTGATATACTTTATTGATGATACCTTCCTGACTATCTGAATGTGAAATGTAACTTTGTGACTGGTAATATCTGCCACAATTTTCTTCATCCGGTGCATCATCCGTGACCCTAAGTCCACAGTTGGGACATTCTTTAATGGTAAAAACTTCCTCTGATATAGAATGGTCTTTTACCTTAAAAACCTCTACAAAACCTTCACCCAAACAGACAGCACATGGCAATTGACTCATATATTTTTATTCTAATTCAAGGCACTTTTGGATTAATTTTTTTGTCGCTACTACGCCATCTAGTTCACTCATCCTTTCGCCTTCATATTCTACTCCAATATAGCCAGAATAACCCGATTCTTTGACAATATTGAGCATTTTGCAATAATCTATGGTGGTTTCGTAACCTAATTCACCAAAGTCATATGATTTGGCACTGACAGCTTTGGCTTGTGGCATTAGTTCTGTAATGCCTTGGTATTTGTCATATTCCTCCACACACGGTTTTCCCCATTTGGCATCTTCCTCTCTGCGAACGCAGAAATTTCCAAAATCAGGAAGTGTACCACAATTTTCCATTTCTACTTGTGAAATAACATCAGTAAGCCACTGCGCATCAGAAGATAATCCGCCATGATTCTCTACCAGTATATTGATATTTTTATCTTTGGCGTATGCGCACAATTGCTTTAAAGACTTGATAGAGGCAGTGGCCACATCCTCGCGGCTTCCTTTACCAAACAAATTAACACGGATGGCATGGCAACCTAAATATTGTGCAGCATCTATCCATACGTAATGACCCTCCACACCTTTTAGACGCTCTTCTTCGTCCAAAGAGCCCAAATCCTCATCTAAATCCACCATAATTAAGACCTGTTTGAGGTTGTGTTTGGCTGCCAAGGTATTCATACTGTCCAAATAATTTTTGTCCTGTACCTTATCTTTGAAAAAAGCACTGACATATTCTACACCATCAAACCCTAATTCTGCAGCTTTGGAAATAAAATCGAAGTGTGTCATCTCTCCACCAAAAATAGCTTTATTAAATGACCATTGGGCTAGAGATATTTTGAACTCTTGTATGTCCTCATTATTTTGCATTTTTGCGTCTTGGTTTTGTTTTTCTTTACAAGAAATCATACTTATCAGTGCAAAACTAAGCAATAAAACTTTATATACATTCATTTATTAAATTTTTATGTTTATTTTATTTGGAAATTTTCAACAATATACAACTATCAAAATCAATATCCTATAGTACATGAAAAAAAGTGCCACTTACCATTGGTGAACATATACTTTGCCATCAGTTGGAAAATCTATACAGCCTTCATAAGGACCAGGCATAGGCATAAAATTAGCTAAGCCTCCAGTAGCACCTACTTCACTTGTAAAATATCCCGAAATAGTCATTCCTTTTAATTCATCAAAAATGTGTTGTCCTGTTGCTTTACTTTCCCTATGCTTTCTGGCATCTGATGCCACTAAATTCATAACGTGCGAACTTTCATTTTCGTTAAGAGCAACAAAGGCTTTAGAATATTTAGCCTTGGCGGTATCATTGAATACTTTTAATCTATTTTTAAAATCATTGACTTGATTTTCGTCGTAAAAATGAGTTAGAACTTCATCAATATATCTGTGACATAAGGCATCCTTGGCTCCAGGAGTATCTGTGGTTGGAAGATAAATTTCACAAATTTCCTCAAGCAGAACGGCTTCATCTGAGGATAAAGACTGAGGATACCAACCTAATCCAGATTTGGCTTTACATCCGCCCAACAAAGCCGCTGTAGTACCTGCTGTCAATGAATAGCCTAGTATATAAGTAGACAATTTTAATGCTTCTCTTCTGTCCATTGTTTTACATTTTTTTAATTTTAACTTTTAAAGTTCATTCTTTTTAAGAGACTCTACAGCATGGTGTACCGCTCTGGCTGTCAGTGCCATATAAGTCAGTGATGGATTGACACAGCTTGCGGAAGTCATACAAGCGCCGTCTGTCACATAGACATTAGGACACGAATGCACCTGATTATTTTTATTTAAAACAGATGTTTTGGGGTCATGCCCCATGCGAGCAGTACCCATTTCATGTATTCCCAAGCCTGGATTGCACCCAGAATCATAAGTATTGACATTTTTGAGTCCAGAGGCTTCAAGCATTTCAGCAGCTGCATTCATCATATCCTTCCGCATTTCCTTTTCATTGGTTTTCCATTCGGCATCCATGGTCAGTGTGGGTAGTCCATAGATATCTTTGAGTTGATCATTGAGATAGATGCGATTTTCGTGATAAGGCAGACATTCTCCAAATGCCATCAAATTCATATTCCAATCTCCTGGTTGGCTGACAGCTCTTTTCAACTCTAGACCAAAATCTGCCTCGGCTATATTTCTATCCCAAGATTCGCGACTACCGCCACCTTGATATCCATATCCCCGAGTAAAATTAGACATTTTTGTCTTTGCTTCCAAATTTCTAAACCTTGGGATATATATACCTGTAGGTCTTCGCCCTTTGTAATATTGATCTTTGAACTGATCTGAGGTACCATATGCGCCCAATCTAAAATGATGGTCCATCACATTATGTCCTAACTCTCCACTTTCATTGCCCAATCCATTAGGATGCTGATCCGTTTTAGTATTCATCATAATGTACGTACTCCCAAAAGTCGATGCGCATAGGAATACAACTTTTGCAAAATATTCATGGGTTTCTAGGGTTTCGGCATCTATCAATCGGACCCCTTTGGCTGTTTTACCATCATCATCCATGATAATTTCAGTAACTATAGAAAATGGCCTGAGTGTCATGTTGCCCGTAGCCTCCGCTGCTGGCAATGTAGCCGAATTACTACTAAAATAAGCTCCAAAAGGGCAGCCGCGCATACATCTATTTCTTGTCTGACACGTCCCTCTACCATTGTGGCCTCCATCAGATGTGATATGGGCTGTCCGTCCCATGATTAGATCTATACCCAAAGTATCCTTTATGCGCTTTTTGACGTGTTTTTCTATACAATTATACTCAAAAGGTGGTAAAAACTTACCATCTGGAAGCTGAGGCAAACCTTCGTTTTGCCCCGAAATACCAGCAAAAGTCTCTACATAATCATACCATGGTGCTATATCTTTATACCTTATCGGCCAATCCGCTGCAATCCCTTCTTTGAGGTTAGCTTCAAAATCCAAATCACCTAATCTATAGGATTGGCGTCCCCATAGAAGAGACCTGCCTCCCACATGATATGCCCGAATCCAATCAAAGGGTTTTTCCTCTGTATAGGGATTTTCGGTATCTTTTGGCCACCAATGCTTATACACTTGTCTTAAAGTATATCCCGTCCGTGTCTGAATGGAGTAATCTTTTGCTTCTTCAGGTGGGATTTTATTTCTAAAAGGCACTTCCCAATCCTCAAGATTGGCAGTGGGATAGTCACCGTGTTTTACCATGCGGCCACGTTCCAAAACTAAGGTTTTAAGACCTTTTTCACAGAGTTCTTTAGCTGCCCATCCACCACTGATTCCTGACCCCACAACTATGGCATCATACGTGACATCTTCATTCTCATTTAGGTTAAAGTACATTTTTAAAAATTATGATTTGTTAATTATGAATTGTTTTTAATACTTTTTAGATTTAAATTTTACAAATGTCTATGGCTTTCTTTAATTCTTTGATTTTATCTTTTTTTGATGACTTAGTCGATATATATTCATGGGCTATATAACCATTAAACCCAGTCTTGACAATGGCCTTAGAAATGGCTTGATAATTGAGTTCTTGATGTTCACCAATTTCATTTCTACCAGGCACACCTGCAGTATGGTAATGGCCAAAATATTGATGATAATCTGTAATTGTTCGGATGATATCGCCTTCTTGTATCTGCATGTGATAAATATCGTAAAGTAATTTGAAATGATCAGAATCCAAGGCTTTGCAAAGCTCTATACCCCACTGCGATGAATCACACATATAATCTGGATGATCTACTTTACTATTAAATAACTCCATTTGAAGAATGACTCCTTTCCTTTCAGCATGTGCCATGACCTTCTTTAGACCTATGACACAATTTTGTAAACCTTGATCATCAGACATCCCATCACGATTACCACTGAAACAAATAAGGTTTTTATACCCCGCTTTGGCCACTAAATCGATATATTCTGTATAATTTTTGACGAGCACCTCATGATATTGGGTATCGTTCCAGCCTTTGGTAAGACCTATTTCTGCACCATTGCACATGGAGGAGTCAAGATTATATTTTTTTAAAATAGGCCAATCAGATGGCCCCACTAGATCAATAGCTTTTAAACCAGACTTGACGGCCAATTGACATAATTCCTCAAAAGAAAAATCATTCATGGTCCACCTACATACCGATTGAAGAATAGCTGAAGGCTTATTATCTAAACTCATCTGAGCATCCAAATTTGACTTGGTAAATGAAGTCAAAAGACTGCCTCCAATGATTGAAATGCCCAATTTAATTGCATCTCTGCGGCTTGTCATAGATTAGGTAATTTGTTAATTAATAAAAAGTGGTGTAAAAATATTACTTATTTTACTAATTGACAAATAAACTGAGATTTATTTTAGCACTATGAGTAAGAATGGTCAAGGTCAATCATTCTCCAATCCAAAAATTTTTTGCCGTAAAAAATAAAATATCTTTTGGGAGAAATGGCTATTGTCCTAAGCATCGAAAATTAACCCTGCTCATTACATCTTGAGTTCAATATTATTTTTTTACTTAGTTGAAAGCTCGTTCATCATGTTGGCTCTACGACCAAATCCATATCATCACCTGACAGTAGATGCCTGACTAATTGTTGACTAAAGTAAGGGGCCATACTTGCACCTTTTGTCCCCAGACCGTTGAATAGGTACATTTTAGAATGTACAGGATGTCGCAATAAAATAGGGCGTCTTGTGGCCATTGTGGGTCTTATGGCCGCTTTGTGGTCTAAGATTTCATAATCTAATTTCAATATACGCTTCACTTCTTCACTCAATTTATGATAGCCATGTGCTGAGGGATTTTCATCACTTGAGTTGTTTTCGTAGCCACCACCTATCCAATAGATATCATCCTGATGATGAACTATAAAAACGCCATCTTTGTACATTTTAGTAAATGGTGCGTCTGGTATACGCACATAAAGTACTTCTCCTTTAGATGGTCTCATGCCGATATCTCTAAAAAATGGATTGTGGATGGCTTGATAACCTTCGCAGAAGATGATATGATGAAACCTAAGCGAATCATATTGAAACACACCATCTTGATGATTCAGTCTTTCATAAATGAATTTTTCTTGGATGTACCTTTTCTCTTCTTTCCATTTTTTACGAAATCTATGTATGATATCTCCCATTCTTACTTGAAAAGTGCCTGTAAGTTCTCCATAAGAAAGTGGATGAGTGACCTTATCCCGATACTCTGAATAATCGGCTTCTGATAGCATAAAATGCGAGACTGCTTCGTCTTGTGTGCGTGCCCACCAATTATTTTCGTCTTCTACAGTGTATAGGCATCGCAACATATTGTTTTCTATATGTACAGAATAACCCAAATCCAAGGCTATCTCCTCATACATCCTCTTTGCGACGGGCAAAAACTCATGCACTCGCCAACTTCTTACATAATTTCTACCTGTGATAGGATTAACTATACCTGCAGCCAAATCAGATGATGCGCCTTGAAAGTGATTATCTATTATCAATACATCTTTGCCAGCTTTTAGCAATTGCCAAGCCAAAAGTGAGCCAGCTATCCCTTGACCCACTATACAATAATCATGAGTTTTATGGGAGTTCATGCCATTCTTTTTGAAGCTTTTTGGTCAGACTATTGACCACCAATTCGTAGGAGTGATCGATAAGCTTTTGAATAAATTTGACTTCAAGACCGCCCTCAAGGCGAACAGTATTCCAATGCACCTTATTCATATGATATCCTGGAGTGATTTCTGAGTAGGATTCCCTAAGTTCCTCAGCCCATTCAGGATTACATTTTAGATTGATACTAGGTGGTAGTCTCTCTAAGCCCACTAATGCAAACATTTTTCCCATCACTTTAAAGACCAGAGTGTGCTCATCAAAGGGAAAAGTAGCTTCTACACCTTTTTTAGCTTGGCAATATTCCATAACTTCCTCTACATTCATAATATCATATGCTTACATGAGAAGATGTCCCATAAATTTTTCTTTTACTTCGAGATATTTTTGATTCTCTTCCAAGGGTTTTATCACTAAAGGAATACGTTTATTCAAATTTATAGTAGACTCATCAATGGCTGAAAGTTTTTCTGGATTATTGGTCAGTAAATCTATATCTTTAATTTCCAAATCATTGAGGATATCAATGGCGATACCAAAATCTCTTTCATCTGGTTTAAAACCCAAATGTACATTGGCTTCGATAGTATCAAAGCCCTGAGCTTGAAGGTTATAGGCTTGAAGTTTATTGATGAGACCGATACCCCTACCCTCTTGTCGAAGATATAAGAGTACGCCTCCAAATTCATGTATAAAATCCAAGGCTGAATGAAGTTGCTCACCACAGTCACATTTTAGGGAGTGAAATAAATCACCTGTCAAACACTCTGAGTGCAACCTAACCGGAATGGATTGTGAAAAGTCAGTCTTATGATGTACCAAAGCAAGATGCGGTTGTAACTCATCAGGCGTATCCGCATAGGCATATACAGTGAATGATCCCCATCGGGTGGGTAAATCCGTTTTGACTTGTCTTTTCAATTAGATTGTATTTTATGATATTTTCAACAAAGGATTTGGATTTTAGTTCTATTACCTCCGATAAAAATCACCAGCCTGTAAAAGCCTCGTTAAAGATGTTTTCCATGATCTGGTCAAAAATTTCAGTGATAAGTCCATCTTGAATACTTAAAAAATCTTGGTCACTATTGAAAGTACGGAAGAAACTAAATTGTTTTTGATTCCAGTTTTTTGAATCATCTTTATTGTTGACATAATTGATAGCAACAAAGATCTCAAGCTTATTTTGAGCCACCGTATTGCCCGCTTGTAAGGCTTCAGGTCTTAGTGCAAATCCTGTTATTTTGCCAGAAAATTCAATATCTGCATTGGTTTCAGTATATGTTAGTCTAGATTCATTTCGAACTTTAGCCCTCAATGCCTCAGCAAATCTTTGATTGATATCTCCAGGCGCCTCAGGTGCGGCGTTTTGAAAATCATCCACAAAGTAAGTTTTGACATCTGGAGGAATACTGATACCTCTAAATGAATATTTACAACCTGAAAAAATCAGAATAATAAAGGGTAATAATAAAAATGGTCTCAATGTATTAATCATTGTATGTTTAAAGTTTATATGTATCCTGTTCAAAAACGTTCAATACTGTCATGAAGTTGTCACAATACCACAAAATATTTTTTTATGGATTACTCCTGCATTTAAAACTTCTGTATGGGTTTTGATACCCATTAGCTTAGTTAAGTTTAAGATAATTGATAAAAAGCTCAACACTTAATATTCATTCTTACTATACAGCCCATATATGATTGCCTCAGCTACGAATAACGCTGTAAACGTCCTCGCTGAGATACGGCATCCCAAGGCCTCCGGCCTAAAAAACCCCACGTAACCCACCCCTCACCACTACTCTCTTCAGTCTATTCACATCTAGCTTGTTATGTATAACTATAAAAATTATACCAAAAATACCCAAATAAAAATTGGTGTAAATGAAAAAAAAATAAACGAAATTTGCCCTCGATATGAATTTTCAAAATTGCGCAATTTACTAATGAAAATTTAACCTTACTTTTAAAAAAATATAATACTTTTACAATGCGAAATTTAAAATTTTTAACGTTGATGCTTTTTATGGGTTTTGGCCTCCTAATTTTTTCATGCTCTAAAGATAATGAAAAATTTATACCTGATATTGAAAAAAATGTTAGTTCTAGGTCAAATTATCAATGCTCAGATGAAGTGACTCATATTAGACAACAATTTGCTGCCGCTTGCTATTTAGCTATGAAACACGATCCTGAATTTAATGAATTCATATACAATGAAATAGGTAATGAAGAAGAAACAAATGAACAATTTCTCTACATTACTAATAGAAACCGAATAGCATATGGTACTTTTACTGTGGAAAATATCATTAGCCAGTATTTAGACCAATGGAATAATGGTGAAGGACAAAATAATGGAGAATATACTGTTGCTCTAAATGAGGACAATATATTTGAAACTATTTTGGAATATACACCTCTAATTACTATTTCTATACCTGATACAGAGACTTGTAATTATGATTTATGGAATGGAGAACTAATAGGAGTGGCTGTAAGACAAAATTGTACAGATGATGCATATTGGGAAATAGGTCCTGACAATGAGGAAGGAGAAATAAAAACAGAGGACCCTGTCAAGCCTGTACTCACAGTTCTTGATAGTGAAGTACAATATCTTGTTAATTCTGATAGCGACACTCACTGGGGAACCAACATTATGGAGTTTATGCCAACTAGCTTTTTCCCGTTTAGCATTACTAATTGTGAGCTATTTATCCAAGCATTACAAAATGGCACTCCATTCTCAAGAAATGGACGAGATTGGACAGTACTCCATCATGATGAGATTTTAGCTATAGTTTTAGAATGTTTAGACCTCCTGGCTCCAACCGATGATGAGGATGATGATCCGTGTGCATGCGAAAGAGATTGTGAGACATCGGATGAGATACTAGTAGATTTTAAAATTAATGGTTGGGGCGTTTATCAAAATATTAAAAATTTCTTGTTTGAAACTAAATTTGTTTTTCACGCAGACTTTATGGGAATAGAAAGAACTTCATCAGGTGCAATTATACAAAGGCCAAATAGATTTGTTTCAGGAGTACAAAGAAAGAGGAGTTTACTTAATTGTTCAAACGGACCATGTCAAGGAAGATGGGTTTCCGCTGGCAATTTTCGTTTATGGTCGAGAGATTGGAAAGTGGATGAATTAGCATCTCCATATGCAGTCGCTTGGTCCGAAGTTGACAATAGAACTGTGACATCTTCTTTAGGGGCGACTGTTTCAGCCAAATTCGTTGTAGATGGTGTTGAAATTACACAATCAAGAACTTTTACTCTTGGTACTCAAAGCGTACCTAATGTACCATTAGGAAGTGGTTGGGTAGAATACTGCGACCCGCTTATGATGGAAAATAGCACAGGCTCCATCACTTTCAGAGTTAATTAATAATAATTTTATAAGGGCGGAGATAGTTTTAAACATCTCCCCCTTTTATTGAGTTCCTTTTAAAAAATATGATTTATTATGAAGAATTTTCTTTTTTCAATTTTGTTTATCGGGTGCTTTATATCCGACATCTACGCTCAAGAGGACTATAATAAAGGTTCGTTTTTAGATTTTAAAGTAGGTAAAGGGCTTGATGGGACTGGATATTCAATAAACTTAGAAAAAACAGATTTACCAACTATAGGATTAGGATATCAATACAAATTTAATAAGTACTTTGCCTTGGGAGGAGAAGTTGTCTCTTTTTATAGAAAACAAATAGAAATAACGAATACATTTTTTGGAAGATTCGAGTATGATAACCTTATATTTAGAGATAGTGAAACCATTTTTGTTAATCAGGAAGAAAGAGATAAAATTACAAATGTTGGTATCAAAGACCTTAACCCTTATTATTCTGTAAAGGTCCTACAGGTACCAATAACATTAAAAACTTATTTTTATCCAATACACATCAAAAATCATCATTTGGGTTTAGCTATAGGTGTAACGGGAATATTTGGTTCATATAAATGGCATAGAGATGGATGGGGCGGCACAAGAATAGTTTTCGAAGATAATTCAGAAATTTCCGAACTGGCATTTGCACAAGAAACTGAATTTAGAAATTTTAATATTGGTGGAGGATATTTTGGTATAACTTATGAATACTCCTATAGAAAAAATATTTTTGGGGTATCCTTGGCTTCTTACGATCAAATATGGTCACAATCTAATACATTAGGAATGCTAAATTTAGCGGTGGTGTTTAAATTTAAAATATAAAATTATGAAAATCAAAATATTTTTGTTATTTGTTATACTTTTTATATGTATTTCATTGAATGCACAAAACTATCTCATATCCTCAGGTGTAGGACATAGTTATTTTATCAATAAAAATGCTGGTGGGTACAATATTAATCTCAGTGTGGATAAAAAATTAAGTCCCAAAGGATATATCTCAGTAGAGGTAGGCCATTCGTTCAATGATAAAACGCCATTTGGTAGAAATCTATCAGATGAAAAAATCCTCATTAGGGATTTTACAAATAGATCACCACTAGGCTCCAGTTCTTGGAATAGAGATGATTCATGGCCCAAAATACGGCTTCAAAGCCAACCTGAGCGTTTTTTTAGATTAGATTTTATTCTTAACTATCGCCAAGAATATAAGGCTTGGACAAAATCCAAACTTAAATTTAATATAGGAGGTGTATTGAGTTACCGTGACGAAATGGAGCTTACAAGGTTAATACCTATTCAAGAAATCGGTTTTTCATCATTTGGCGGAGTATTAGCCTACGACCAAATCATCCCAATATTTAGCTACAATACATTTTTGGATTTAGGACTTAATCTGGGACATACTTATAGTTTGACTATCAATGAAAATCTTGATGTGGCTCTCAATACCCAGTTTGTGTACTACCCTAAGTCTAGCCATGTTATGTGGAATAATGGGATAAAGTTGATTATCAAAAGGTAGGAAAATAAAATATTTGTATTACATTATCGACACCCGACATAGGTTGTGTACAGAGCAAAAACACCTATTCGCATCAAGCTCTTGCATAACCTGTGTCAGCTTGATGTCTTTTATAATAAAAGTCCCCATCTCGCTAAGCCATAGATCACTCATCAGTAAACTAATCAACGTTTGTCTTGCTTTAATCAAGATTGTAACATCAGCAAAAACTGAATGGTGTCCACGCCGTCTGCCCAAGTATCAATTGTAGGACATTGAGCCTCACCTAGTGGAAGTGTATGTATAGTATCTATATCTTTTGAGGATAACACACATTGTATTTCACTGTCGTGCTCTTTGACCCAATGAGTGACCTCTGACATCTCATCATATCTCTGATAGTGAAGTGACGCTATACGTGATACAATAGCCTCAGACTCTTTGAGTAAAAAAAATGGCCCTTGTAAAAAATCCTCCTTATTGAGTAGCATCAATGCGAGATTGTAATCATAATTGTTTTTGTATTTATTATGATGGATGATAGGCTCATATACAGTCAATGCTTCTATAAAATAGGATAAATCATAATCCCGTGGTACAAATATTTTACTTACATTTCTGCAACCTAAACCAAAATAGGAAAATATATCCTGGCCCAAAAGCTGCAATTGTTCTACGGTTTCATCTCCATGCAGTACAGCTATGCTGTTCCGATTAGCTCTTATGATATGAGGCACATTACTAAAATAATATTTAAAATGCTGTGCAGAAGTATTACTTCCTGTAGCTATGGCCGCTTGGTGATTTTTAATTCTATCGACTATATCAAACTGCCGAGAAGCTCCCGGTTGAATCTTTATGATGGTATCCATGAAGTACTTCATCAACACGGTGTCTTTTTCTGACAATTTTACGACCGCAATATGCCCTGTGAGAAAACAACACATCACATCATGCCAACCTACTAAAGGTATATTTCCAGCTAATATTAGCGCTACTCTTTGGGGCACGACATTATCGTCCAGATGGTACTTTTCGACGAGATATTGGAGCGCTTCTGTACTTAAATATTGACTTCTTATGGCCTTTATAGACTTCTCGATATTGTTCTGTGTAAACCACGGATTTTCTATACTGGCTCTATGTATGACACTTTCCAATTCTCCGGTATGGTTTAAATCGAGCATTTTACCTAATTGGACAAGCGTCTCAACTCTTTGGGCTAATGATAGTAATGATTGCATCAAGCGATTTTAAAATAAAAGACAAAGGTATAAAAAAAGTAGTGTACTCTTTTAATAAGTTTTGTGGTTTCAAAATACATTTCTGCCTAAATCTGAAATCAGTATAGCTATGGTGCAATTGTTTTGCAATTCATTATAGATTAAGTTGATTTAAAAAATTAGTTTTTTACTGTATTAAACTTTTAACCCATCCATGTGTCTATTGTGGTAATAAAATAAAAATATGCAGAATTTCCTCAATATTCAGTGGTCGAAAGTGAGTGGTTTAAGGGCACTTATATGGGCTTTGATGATAGTCACAGGTCCCAATATTCAAGCCCAAGTTAACCAAGGTATTATCACATATAAACATACATTATTTAACGAAGAAAACTCAGGATTCATGCCTTTACCGCCATCATTTGAATTGACTACTCAGTTGCATTATAATGCCAAAGAGTCTTTATACGAAAGAAATAGTGAAACGGAGGTAGATATAGACCCCAATGATAGACGTGCCAGATGGATACGCAGAATGATGACTCAGAGAATTAAAACTTTTTACAAAAACACAGAAGATAATGTCTTGGTAGAAGCTCAAAACATGTTTGGAAAAGACTTCCTCATTAATGAAAATCTTCCTGAACGAAAGTGGAAAATCAGTGCAGGTGAACAAAAAGATATCATGGGCTACTTATGTATGAAAGCGCTCTACAAAGACAGTACTGAAAATATTGTGGTATATTTTACACCACAGATCACCTTACCTCATGGCCCTGACCAATATGGAGGACTGCCAGGACTAATTTTAGAAGTGCAAAGTGCTGAATTTCATATCTTAGCGCAATCTATCATACAGGACGAACCACAAATCAAAAAACCAAAAAATGGTGAAAAAATCTCCCGTGAAGCATTAAACAAACTCCGAGAAGAAAAAATAAAGGAGAGACAAGAAATGTGGGGTGATAGAGGCCGCGGACGGGGTTGACCATAAATTTACCCAACAAATACCGCATTTTTGACATTACTTTTCCAAAAATACTTTATGATACGCACCCTACTATTTCTATTTTTTTTAGCTATTTCTCTTACGATAAACGCACAAAAATACACTATAAAAGGCCAGCTCCAAGACGGTGAAAACCAACCCTTGATTGGTGCTGTGGTGGTCCTACTTGATGCTCAAGATTCCACTTTGATAGCGTTTAGCACCTCCGATATAGATGGAAAGTTTCTCTTGGGCCAAATCAATGACGGAAATTATAATTTACAAATCACTTATGTAAGTTTTGGGACGATACAAAGAACTATCGAAACCCAACGGCAAGAAAAATCCATAGATTTGGGTATCATCAAAATGGTCCCTGAGAGTCAACTGATGGAAACGGTCACTATCTCTGCTGAATATATTCCCATTAGGGTCACAAAAGACACTTTAGAGTTTAATGCAGATGCTTTCAAGACCCAACCCAATGCCGTCGTAGAGGATCTCCTCAGACAATTGCCCGGTGTAGAAGTCGAGCGAGATGGAAGTATAAAAGTTCAGGGAGAAGACGTGAAAGCTGTAACTGTAGATGGCAAAGATTTTTTTGGCAAAGACCCTAAAATGGCCACACGAAATCTACCTGCAGATGCTATAAAAAAAGTTCAAGTCTATGACCGAAAATCTAAAACGGCTGAATTTACAGGAGTAGATGATGGCCAAGAAGAAAAAACCATCAACTTAGAGCTAAAAGACAACAGAAAAGGCGGTTATTTTGGTAATGTCATGGCAGGATACGGTACTGATGACAGATATGAAGGTAAATTGATGGTCAATAACTTTGGTAAAAAAACACAAATGTCTGCCATTGGCACCTTGAACAATCTTAATAATGTAGGTATAGACGGTGGTGATGCAGGTACAATGTCAGGTGGAAATCAGAATTCATTTATGCGCGGTGGAAATAGAAACAGTAACATTCCAGTGTCTAGAGGTATGACCAATGAAGGAGAAATCAACAGCATTACAGCGGGACTCAACATCAACCAAGACATAGGTAAAAAAAGTAAGCTCAATTTGAGCTATTTCCTTACCAGAGACTCCACATATCTGATCAAAAATTCCCTGACCAATTCATTTTTACCCTCTGGTGATTTAATATCCAATGTGGATTATCTTTCGGAAGCCACACGTATGAATCACAATGTGGCCACTAGAAATGAAATATTTATTGATTCTACCTCTGAGGTCACGATTATAGGCAATTATACCTTTCAGAATCAAAATTCCAATATTTTAACAACTGAAATCACATCGAATCCAGAATCCAGTGCGCCTCTCAATACCAATGATCAATCAAAAATCAACTCGACTACCGCTCATAATCTTAATTTTTCACTGAATTATAGAAAAAAACTAAAAAAGAAAGGGCGCAGCATCATCGGAGACGCCTCTTACGGTTTCAACGAGAACGACAATAACTTTAGACTTTTAAGTAGTATTTTAGATAGAAACCAAATGCTCAATACCAACGTCTCTGTTTTTCAAGACCAGATAGATGTACCTCGCAATAACAATTATAATTTTGGTGTCAACTATACTGAACCCGTGACTAAAAATATCTTCCTTATAGGTAGATTTCAACAAAGAAATAACAGAGCGGATATATTAAGAGAGTTTTATGACCTCAATCCCATGGATTTTACTCAGATAGGTGAGCTCAACGACGCACTTAGTAGAGCGTTTGACAATAGGTTTAAATACAACATAGCGGGTGTCAATTTACGACGCGCTACAGAAAACCTATCATGGACAGTAGGTCTAGAATTACAAAACTCCAACCTAAATGGCAAGCCAAGTGTTGGTGAAAGTATAGACAGGACATTTAACAATCTTTTGCCGAATGCGTCACTTGAAGTTGAAAAAATAAAAACAAGAGTCAATTACTCAACCTCAGTAAGAGAACCTTCCATTGATCAATTACAGCCAGTATTAGACAACACCAATCCATTAAACCTTTATCAGGGAAATCCAAACCTTTTACCTGAATACAGACATAATTTGCGCATACGATATGCCAATTTTAATCAATTCAATTTTACAGCCCTATTTGCCAATATTAATATCAATTATACACAAAATAGAATCACTAATGCTACAATCTTAGACCCAGAAACGTTTGTAAGAAGTAGCAGCCCAGTCAATACTAACGACGAAACATCAGTAAGCGGCAGCATATTTTACAGTGCTCCTCTCAATTTTATCAAAGCTAAATATCGATTAGGATTAAATAGCTCATTTATCAATGGTATCAATATATTAGAAGGCATAGAAAACGATATCCAAAGATGGAATAACGGTGCCAATATCACATTGGAAAACAAATCAAAAAAGAAGTTTGATATCTCCGCTTCAGCTCGTATTTCTTTAAATAACAATATATACTTACAAGATTTATCAAGAAATACTAACTTCATCAATCAAACCTATGAGACCTATTTTGCGTGGTTTGTGGGTAAGGGCTGGACTGTAGATACTAAAATGGAAAATTTTGTCTTTGACCAAGGTTCTTTCGATGCCTCTACCCTATTCAGTCTTTGGCAAGCTTCCGTATCTAAAGGCTTTATGAACAATAGATTGACCCTTAAATTAAGGGCATTTGATTTACTCAATCAAAATAAGGGCATCAATAGAATTGCTTCAGACATATTTGTACAAGAATCCGTAGCCAATACTATCGGTAGGTTCATTTTATTGAATGCAACCTATAACTTGGCTAAATTAAAATAGAAAACATTATCTCTAAGCCTGAATGTAAAGTAAGTATTTCTCCTCAAAAAACTCATAAGGAAAATATTTTAGTAAATGCATTGTCTCCTTATATTCAAACTTAGGAATCAATTTCAACTCATCTTTCAAATGACCTTTGAGGGCAATCAATCCATTGGGATAAAGATTACTATGATCTTTGGTATTGAGGACTTTACGACTCCAAGGTAGTAATTTATCGACTTTAGCCACGGCTCTTGTTACGACAAAGTCAAACTTTTCTTTTTTGATATCTTCAATTCGGGTATGACGGCCTACAACATTCTTGAGTTCCAAAGAATCTATCACAGCATTGACCACTGTGATTTTCTTGTTGATACTATCTGTCAAAAGAAACTGACAGTCAGGAAATAAAATAGCCAAGGGAATACCGGGAAAAC
>DAIPYV010000068.1:0-16591 GCA_036782555.1 Saprospiraceae bacterium | reverse complement strand
CCATTTTATAGACCTAGTTGCTGTTTTAACACAGGGTCTATATTAGAGTAATTATAATCCATCGCCATCTTTACATCCTTTTTGGCGGCATCAAAATTCTTTAATGCAAAATGTGCTTTAGCCCGCTCGTAATGGTACAGTCCATTGTTGTTAGATCCTATACTTATAGCCCGATCGAAAGACGGCAAAGCATCAGTTTCTTTTCCTAATGCTCTCTGAGTTCTACCTTTTTCGTACCATAGGTCTGCATGTGTCGGCACTAGATCTAAATATTTTGTAATATCTTCCAATGCTAAGTCAGGTCTATTGATACTGTGATACATTAAACTTCTGTTCATATAAGCCGTAGCATGATCAGGCTTGAGTTTGATCCCTTCCGTAAGATTTTCTATGGCTTTTTCTATATTACCTAACCTAGCATAAGTGGCACCTCTATTGGTCCAGAATTCACCATCATCTGGTAGCAACTCTATCGCTTTGTTATAATCATCCAATGCCATGAGCAAAGAGTCTCTACCTTTGGCCAAATCGAAGAATAATCTCGCTCTACTATTATAGGCTTGAGGTTGGTCAGGTTTTAGACTAATGGTTTTGTTGTAATCAGCTATTGCCTCATTCATCATTTTTTTATCTCTGTAGTAATTGGCTCTATTTCCATATGGCAATGTTACATTATCATAATATTTTAAGACATGCGTCCATAAGGTACCACTATTTTGCCATATTTTATTTTGTTGGAAGGTCATATATGAAAATATGAGGAGATAGATACTTACAGAGGTCATCACAGGAGTTTTTAGTGATGCTTTATTTTGAATAAAATTTTCTGCATAATATCCTACTATCATAAATAACCCTAAATAGGCTATATAGGTGAATCTATCTGCCAAAAAGCCTTGACCAGCACCTAATATCTGTAACAGAAATACGATATTAACAATAAAAAACGATAAACCGAAAAATATCATTTTCTTTTCTTTAGTAAATGACCAATAAAGAAGGTATAAAACAGGTATAACAGGTATGATAGAAAGATAAAAATAGTAGGGCAGCGTACTGGGATAAGGATATAGTGGTGACATTTCGTAAGGAAACACAAATTTGACCCAATATACCATAAATGAAAAAGAACCTATAAAAAGTCTTTGTAAGAATGAAAAATTGGTCGTTTCAGTCACTGTATCTAATGAACCGAATGCTTTAAGCATGAAAACACCCAATAGTCCAAAAATTAAGGACATTATAAAAAATGGTATCTTATTAATTATGCGGCTAAAAGACCATTTCTGATCAAAATAATAATCTATAGCCAACATACTCAGAGGGAGTGAGACTGCCTGTATCTTTGATAATAGTGACAATAAAAAGAAAATAGACATCCATACCCAACGGCTTTGATTGAGATCATGTTTGTACCTTATATATTGATAAAGTGCGGCTAAATAAAAGACACCAAATAACACGTCTTTTCTTTCTGTCACCCAGGCCACTGATTCCACACGCATAGGGTGTATGCCAAAAAGTAATGCTACTATAAGTGCTCCGAGCCAACCTAATCTGAATTGTAACGCAATTTTAAATACCAATAAGACACATATAAGATGTAGTATGAGATTATTAAGATGCCAATTAAATGGTTTATCAAATCCAAAATATACTTTTTCTGCAAGAAAGGTCCAGTTGGTCAACGGATTGTAATTACCTATGACACCAGACTCGGATAAATCGTTAAAATCTAATTTAAATATTTTTTTACTGTCTTCCCAAAAAGTGTTTTTTGAGGCGTTTTTTATTACAGGATGTTCATAAAAATTTCTGTCATCGTCCCAATTGACAAATTCATTGTGCAACGATGTACTGAAGGCGATAATCGTAATGATTAAAGCTATTAGGGGAGACCACCAAGGAAAATTACTTACTGTATTTTTCTCTAAATTACCTTTTGATATATTGTTTTTTGTCCGTTGATTTTTTTTATTTTGTGCCATATGATAGTTGAATATGCCGCAAATTTACAAATTTTAAAATACATTAATATTTAAAACATTAGAAAATTATCGATATAGTAAAAAACCTAACGCTAAATAATGTGTTTACCCCTTCTAATAAATATAGTTTTTGAAAAATTTATTGACTTTAAACCATTATTTCGGAAGATACAAGTGGTATCTCATTACTGGTATAATTTGTGTGTCTGTCTCTAATTATTTTGGTATCCTCATACCTCAAGAAATTAGAAAGGCTTTGGATTATGTTCAGGATCAAATAGTAAACTATAAGTCTTTGTCCGGAAACTTACAAGACGATACGTATTCCCAAATAGGGTATGCTCTTTTTATATTTGGTTTGACAGTAACTGGGTTTGTAATCATAAAAGGTATATTGATGTATGCTATGCGTCAGACTATCATCGTCATGTCAAGACTCATTGAATATGATATGCGCAAAAATATATACAATCATCTACAATCTTTAGATCAAAATTTTTATCGGACACATCAGACGGGTGATATCATGGCACGGATATCAGAAGACGTATCTAAAGTTAGAAATTACTTAGGACCAGGTCTCCTTTACGGTATTAATCTTATTACACTATGTACCATGGTCATATATGCCATGTTCAGTGTCAATCCTTACATGTCTTGGATTGCGTTATCACCTCTGCCTATACTGTCGGTTTCAATATATTATGTGAGTAAATTAATCAATAAAAAAAGCACACTGATACAACAGCAGCTATCTGTCTTGAATACGACCGCACAGGAAGTCTATTCTGGTATAAGAATAGTTAAAGCATACAATAAAGAAAACGAGTTTGTTAATCAATTTTCTCTCGAAAGTGACGAATTTAAGTCTAGAGCACTATCCTTGGCAAAAGTGGAGTCTTGGTTTCACCCATTGATGATTTTATTGATTGCTTTGAGCACTTTGTTGGTGGTTTTAGTGGGTGGATATGAAGTTTATGCTGGCAGAATGACAACTGGTAATATCGCAGAGTTTATACTATATGTCAATATGCTTACATGGCCGGTGACAGCCATAGGTTGGATAGCATCTGTAGTGCAAGAAGCGGAAGCTTCTCAAATAAGAATCAATCACCTTTTGAAGCAAAACTCTCCCATAGTAAATAATAATAATAATTCTTACCCCATCAAGGGAGATATCGAATTTAAAAATGTGACCTTTACATATCCTAATACAGGT
The DNA here is from genome assembly GCA_036782555.1 of Saprospiraceae bacterium. Classification (GTDB taxonomy): domain Bacteria; phylum Bacteroidota; class Bacteroidia; order Chitinophagales; family Saprospiraceae; genus OLB9. The sequence goes on along the minus strand of DAIPYV010000068.1, from coordinate 13,384 downwards.
ATTACAGCTCTTAAAAATGTCAGTTTTAAAGTAAATAGCGGCGGGAAAGTGGCCATTATGGGTAAAACAGGTTCTGGTAAGACCACCATAACTGAACTTTTGACACGCGTGTATGATGTCAATGAAGGCGAAATTTTATTAGATGGAATCAATATTAAAGATCACAATCTCAATTGGTTGAGGGAAAGAATGGCTATAGTGACACAGGATACTTTCTTGTTTTCAGATACAGTTGAGGCCAATATTGCATTCGGAGAAGATGAAATAGCTGAAGAAACTATAAAACAATACGCAGAATATGCATCAGTACTAGAAGATATAGAGAAATTACCTAAGACTTTCAAAACACTAGTAGGAGAGAGAGGTGTGACACTTTCTGGTGGGCAAAAACAAAGGATTTCTATAGCCCGCGCATTTATAAAAAATCCTGAAATAGTCATCTTAGATGATGCGCTTTCAGCTGTAGATACTAGTACAGAGCAAAATATATTAAATTATTTTAATGAATCCCTTAAGGATATTACTTCTTTTGTCATCACGCATAGAGCCAATAACTTGCTTAACTATGATACAATAATTGTCCTCGAAGAAGGAAAAATTGTGCAACAGGGACCGCATAGTCAACTTATACTTCAGGATGGCTTTTATAAAAATGTATTTGAGGTTCAAAACTCACAAGTATCAGTATAGAATTGACTATTTATTAAATTTTTTGAGGATTATTTTTGTATATAAATATTAATTTATATTTTTGTCCTAAATTAATAATATAAATCGTGGAAAAAGAAGATTCAAGAAATTTAAATAGTGTTTATTCTTCTAAAGTGAGAGCTGGTAAAAGAAGAACCTATTTCTTTGATGTACGTAAGACAAAGGGGGATGATTATTATGTGACTCTAACAGAGAGTTCCAAAAAAGCCAATGGAGAAGGCTTTGATAAGCACAAAATATTCCTTTATAAAGAAGATTTCAACCGGTTCATGAATGAATTGAATACAGCCATCAATCACGTGAAAAATGATTTATGCCCTGATTTTGATTATGAAGAATATGATCGCAGACAAGAAGAGTATGAAAAACAAAGATTAGAAGATAATAACGATACATCGGCTAATGATGTTAGTTGGTAATTCATAAAATATCATCCAACTTTTTGTACTGATTATCTGACAGTATCTTACTGTCATTGTGTGATATTTAAAACTCACCAAAATTTTGAAAATTCTTATAGTTTCAGCCACTCACAAGGAAATTTTACCCTTGTTGGATAGATTAACTGTCATTATGGATAAATCATTTTTATCCAATTTGATTCTGGACAATATCCATTTAGACATATTGATAACTGGTGTAGGTTTGCCTAATACTATCATGTCGCTGACCCAGACACTCTCAAAAAATAATGACTATCACCTTTGTTTGAATCTAGGTATTTGTGGTGCTTTTGAAAGACAATTGGGTCTAGGTACTGTAGTATCTGTCAAAAATGATAGATTTGGTGATTTAGGTGTCGAACAAGCTGATGGTACTTTTATGGACATTTTTGATGTCGGTCTCGCCGATAATCACCATGCTTATAATGAAGATGGTACAGTCAAATTCCCTAAAGGACTTGATTTAGAACACTCGTTGCCTTTGGTCAATAGTGTGACAGTCAACAAAGTAACCGGAAGCGAAAAATCAATAGCAGCCATCTATAAGAAGTATCAGCCTGATATAGAAACTATGGAAGGAGCTGGTGTGTTTTTGGTCTGTAACGAATACGCCGTGCCGTCTATCCAGATAAGAGCAGTTTCCAATTACGTAGAACCTCGCAATAAAGCCAATTGGGATATCCCTAAAGCTATCTCCAATTTAAGCCAAGAGGTCTGGCAACTTTTGATGGAGTTAAATCTGAAAAACTAATCCCATTTTTATTCATAAGGAATTTTAGTTTTTTAGTATTTTTATAGTTGTATCTTCCCATACATTACTTTATAATCAATATTATAAAAAAAATAGTTAGTATAACAACAATTATTATACAATTCCGTTTAGATATCAAAATAGTTAGTACACTAACTAAAATGATCTCTAATATGCATGCTGATATTTTTTTAAATAATAAATTTTCAAAGAAGACTGAGGTATCAGGTTTTACATTGGAACGTACTGTAAAACTTATGAAACTTTCTTTTTCGAGAACATTATTGAACTATCCTGAACTAGATGTAACGGTAGATCAGTGGGTGGTTTTACAACTTATTGCCCAAAAAGGCACTATGAACCAATACGAAATAGCCGAAGCAGCCTTTAAAGATGCTCCGACTATTACGCGTATGATAGATCTTATGGAGGGTAAAAATCTTGTTATTAGAGAGGCTGACTCAGAGGACAAGAGGCGATTTGTCATCAGACTTACTCGTGAAGGTTTAGATAAGTACCAATTTATACAACCCATAGTCCATGACTTCCGAGATCGGGCTTATGAGGGGTTGACAGCCTCAGAATTAAAAATTTTAGATAAAACACTTAAAAAAATATTTGATAATCTTTCAAAATAATATTTATGCATTACTTTTCTTTAGGACAAATTCCATCAAAACGTCATATTCAATTTAGGAAAGCTGACGGAACACTATACAATGAGGAGCTTTTTTCTACAGAGGGTTTTAGTGATATGTATTCACTGTTGTATCACAATTATCCGCCTACTATGATTACTCAAGTGGGTGAGCCCATAGACATTAGACCTCAGATAGTTCATGACAGACAGCTCAAACACAGAAGTTTACAGGGGTTTCAGATAGCTGCTGAAGAGGATTATATAGACAGCCGGAAGCCAGTATTGGTCAACAACGAATGTAAAATAGTATTGGCGGCTCCAAGGAAGAGCATGACAGATTATTTTTTTAAAAATGCTGATGCGGATGAATGTATATTTGTGCATGTGGGGACGGGTACATTGAAGACGACGTATGGCAACATATCATTTGGTTATGGTGATTATTTAGTGATACCTCGTGGTACGATATATCAGTTAGAGTTTGATACACCAGATAACAGACTTTTTATAGTGGAATCCACTACACCCATATTGACGCCTCGAAGGTACAGAAATGATTTTGGACAACTGATGGAACATTCTCCTTTCTGTGAGCGTGATATTCGCAAACCTGAGGTATTGGAAACATACGATGAAAAAGGAGATTTTCTTTTATATATCAAAAAACAGGACAATTTATATCCTTACCATTATAAGGCGCACCCATTTGATGTGGTGGGATGGGATGGTTTTGTTTATCCTTATGCCTTTTCTATTCAAAATTTCGAACCCATCACAGGTCGCGTACATTTACCACCTCCGATTCACCAAACATTTGAGACGAGAGGTTTTGTGATTTGTTCTTTTGTACCTCGACTTTATGATTATCATCCATTGGCTATCCCTGCTCCTTATAATCATAGTAATATAGATAGCGATGAGGTATTATATTACGTTGATGGAGATTTTATGAGCCGCAAACACGTTGAAAAAGGACAAATAACATTGCATCCTGGAGGCATTCCTCATGGTCCACATCCTGGTACCGCTGAAAAGAGTATAGGGCAAAAAGAAACAAAAGAACTGGCTGTGATGGTAGATACTTTTAAGCCATTGTTGATGACTAATCATGCTATGGGTATAGAAGATGAAAACTACACATTGAGCTGGCTTTAATTTTTTTAATAGATAAATAATATAAAATGAATACTAAAGTAGAAAATACAACCTCAACCCCAACTGATACTTTCCCAATTAATGGAACTGATTTTATTGAGTTTTATGTGGGTAATGCTAAACAAACCTCCCTTTTTTATCAACATTGTATGGGATTCGAACTTATAGCATACAAAGGAGCAGAGACAGGTTCCCGTGATGTAGTCTCTTATGTACTCCAACAAGGTAAAGTCAGATTTGTGATCACATCAGCTCTCAATCCAGATCATGAAATCCTGAAGCACGTCGCTCATCATGGAGATGGGGTAAAAGTTTTGGCTTTATGGGTGGACGATGCTGAAGAAGCCTATAACAAAGCCATAGAAAGAGGAGCAGAGAGCGCTTTCGAGCCTATAAAAATGGAAGATGCAGATGGGTTTGTTAAGATGGCTGGAATAAAAACTTATGGGGACACCATACACACACTAGTAGAGAGGAGCGCCTATAATGGTGTGTTCTTGCCTGGATACCAAGCTAAAAAGAGTATCTATAAACCTCAATCATTAGGATTTAAATATGTGGATCACTGTGTGGGAAATGTAGAACTAGGTGATATGAATAGGTGGGTTAAATTTTATGAAGAAGTTTTAGGTTTCAAGCTGCTAGTCACTTTTGATGACAAGGATATTTCTACGGATTACACAGCCTTGATGTCAAAGGTAGTGAGCAATGGCAATGGATACATCAAATTTCCAATCAACGAGCCTGCTCAAGGAAAGAAAAAATCGCAAATAGAGGAATATTTGGATTTTTACCGTGGTGCTGGTGTACAACACATTGCATTAGCTACGGATGATATCGTGCATACTGTAGAGTCATTGCGTCTTAATGGCGTTGAATTCCTTTACGTTCCTGATAATTATTATGATACAGTATTGGAAAGGGTAGGAGAGATACAAGAAGATTTGGCGGATCTCAAGAGGATGAATATTCTTGTAGATAGAGATGAAGAAGGGTACCTATTACAGATATTTACCAAACCTATACAAGACAGACCTACCGTTTTTTTTGAAATCATAGAGAGACATGGCGCACGCTCTTTTGGAAAAGGTAATTTCAAAGCCTTGTTTGAAGCTATAGAAAGAGAACAGGAATTAAGAGGTACGCTGTAACTTTATATAGTGGAATTATTTTTAAAAACCCGTTTGGATTTAAATTATTCAAACGGGTTTTATTTTATTCTACCAAAATACAATATAAATAGAGGCTACAACGACGATCGTAACTATAGCCATTATATTGTAGGAAGTTTGTGTCGTAAAATCTATTTCCGAGGTTTGGATAGATTTATTATCATCTTTATTTTTATTGTCCCAATATGATATAGCTATCATAGCGGCAACTATAATTAAAAATGTGTAGCCCATGCGATCTATGAATGGAAGTGCGGGCATAAATATTTTGAATAGTGCAGACATAGGGATAGAACTTATAACGCCAATTAAAGCGGCATTGGCTGATGTTTTTTTCCAGAACATGCCTAAGAGAAAAACTGCGACTACACCCGGGCTTATAAATCCTGTATATTCTTGAATGTACTGAAAAGCCTGATCTAAAGTACCTAATGATGGAGCCATGATCACGCCAATAAACAAGGCACCTGCCGCGGCCCATTTTCCTACTTTAATGAGTTTTTTGTCATATTCTGGGTCATCTTTTAGGTGTTTGGGAGTAAAAAACTGTCTATATATGTCGTAGGTGAATATAGTAGATGTACTATTGACTATCGAACTTATCGATGACCCTATTGCGGCTATTAACGCAGCTACAGCTAGGCCCTTGAAACCGGAGGAAACATAATTGCTCAATACCCAAGGATAAGCTTGGTCCGACTTGGTCAGTTCTGCACCTAATACAAAGGCAGCTATTCCTGGTAAAACGACCACAATAGGAAGGAGTATTTTAATTAAAGCTGCAAATGCCGTTCCTTTTTGAGCTTCAGCTAATGATTTAGAGGCCAATGCCCGCTGTATGATGTATTGATTATTGCCCCAGTAATAAAGATTAGCTATCCACATTCCTCCTATCAATACACTTATACCCGGCAGCTCTTGATAGGCGTCTTTAAATCCACCACTACCATCTGGTATCATCATTACACCCTTTTCTAGGATCATATCAAATTTTTCGGGGGCTTGTTCTACCAGCATTTTCAAACCTTCTAAAGAGCTACCTCCTAATGCATTTAAGACAGCGTATGTAGCCACTAAGCCGCCTATGATCAATACGACAACCTGAATAACATCCGTCCAAACGACTGCTTTAAGCCCACCAGTAATAGAAAATGTTGCCGCATAGATGGCTAAACCTAAGATACCCCAAATCATAGGAATACCTATAATCGTTTCTAATGCTAATGAACCCAAATAGAGTACACTAGTGATATTGACAAAGATAAAAAGCAAAATCCAAAATATAGCCATAATGGATTTAACTCTGGAGTCAAATCTTTCTTCCAAAAATTGAGGCATGGTATATATCCCTTTATGTATAAGCACTGGTAAGAAAAACTTGGCCACTACTAGTAAGGTAATGGCGGCCATCAATTCGTAGGCCGCTATGGCAAAACCTAACACATAGCCCGAGCCTGACATACCTATGAATTGCTCGGCCGAAATATTAGATGCAATAAGTGAACCACCAACTATCCACCAAGGCAAGGATTTAGAGGCTAAAAAATAGTCACTTGAGGCCTCTTGTTTTTGACTGTATGATATCCACAAGCCTATACCCATCATCAGTACCAACCATGATACTATAATTACTAAATCTAAAGTTGATATGTTAATCATTATTTATTGTTTGATTTTTTGCTTTAATAATAAATTGGTAGTCCAATGAGGTATCATCTGACTCTAAAATGGTATAGCCTGAGTTTTCTAGCAGATCTTCCAATTGGTCTAAATATATTCTATTTGATTTCGGTGGAGCTGAAATGGGGAGTTTTTTCATTTTATAGTCCACTATAATTATATAACCTTCAGGTTTGAGAGTTTTTTTTATTGTTTTTAAATACTCTGACAAATTGGGTAAGTAAGTAATTGTGTTTATTATCAATAGAATGTCTACTTCCTCCGATTTTAAATTGGGATTATCTGGATATGCTAATCGACATTCTAGTTTTTCAGACATAGGTCCGAGATATTTGTCCTTATTGGATTCTATAAAATTTATCATCTGAGTGTCTATATCTATAGCGATAACTTTTTGAGCTCTAGGGGTAAGCTTGAAAGAAAAATAACCCAATCCCGCCCCCAAATCTGCTATGACTTTGTCTGAAATATCACCTAGTTTTTCAATGACAACGCTAGGTTTTTGCCAGACACTTCTGTCATCAGTTGACCCTTCTATTTCTGTAGTGTCTTTGCTTAGTGTGTTTTGACTTTGACTAAATCCAGTATCTGCTGTACTATTTTGATCTCCACAGCTCCAAATACAAATAATAACAAAAAGAAAAATATAACTTTTCTGATTCATGACTTACATTAATTCGTTCCAAAGGTAAAAAAAATGTTAAATTTGATATATTTTTAATGCATTTTTTTCAATAAATATAAAAAATAGAAAATTTCTAAAATATTTTTTTGATAATATGTATCTATATTACTTTAAAAGTATTACTTTTGCGCTCCAATTCAATAAAGTTAAAATATTCAGCCATGGATTTGATTAAATATGTACACGAGCAAGTGACTCCTAAGAAGGACTTTCCAGCGTTTAGAGCTGGTGATAATATAGCTGTAAGTTATAAAATTATAGAAGGAGCAAAAGAAAGAATTCAGATATTTAGAGGTGATGTCATACAGATAAATGGAGACGGATCCACAAAAACATTTACAGTACGCAAAATGTCTAACGGAGTAGGCGTAGAGAGGATTATTCCTTTTTCTTCACCAGCTATTGATAAAATAGAAGTACTTAAGCGTGGTAAGGTGCGTAGAGCTAAAATTTACTACCTCAGAAATCTTACAGGTAAAAAAGCAAAAATCAAAGAAAGAAAATTCATTGCGAAAGCATAATTTTTTTCTAGTTCAATTTATAAAAGGGAAAGTGATGCGTTACTTTCCCTTTTTTTATGTTCTTAGGCTACTCTTATAATCAATAATAAAAAATTTGAGTGAAGTTGGTGGTTGGTTTTATGGGTTGTTATTGGGCTTCTTCTGTTTTTTCCAAATTTACATAAATTAAACCGCACTTCTATTTTTTTTGTGCTTTATCAATCTTGTTCACTTTGCCAGATGACTTTCTTTCTGAGTAGATACTTTACCAATCCAGGAGCTTCACCTCTAGGGATTGATATCACTTGGTAGACTTCCCATCCGTCCTTAGCCATATAGTTAATGGCATCAACGACAGAGATAAAGTTGTTGGTGTTATCAGCAGTGCTACCTCCGCTTTTATTCATATTTAAAATATCTGGGTCACTGCCCAAATCCATGTATATATTATATTGACTGGTACTAAATACCTTTGGCGTTAAGAGAATTTCCGAATAGATATATCCTACCCGCTGTATAGAAGATTCATTTTGAGCAGAAAATAAACTAAGGAAAATGAAGGATAAGACTAAACATAAAAAATACTTTTTCATAACTATTAATTTTGATTTACTCAATATAAAATCAATTTCTGTCAGTCAAGGTTCTGTCATTTTGAGCTAATCCTAGTTAAATAAAATATAATATACTTTACTTCCTCTTCCTATTTTTAAATGCTTCTTGCGACTTGTTTACTATTTCTTTTCCTTTTTTTCTGTAAAGATTGGCGGGCTTGGGTTTGTCATTACCTAATAGCTGTTCTACCAGATCGGGTCTATTGAGCTTAGTCAGTCTTTGACGTATCCAGTTTCTATACTCAGGCTTGTACCAAAAGAAATAATTATTTTGAGTCTTTTTATCTTCTTTGGACTTCGGGGTCGTCACGGGTTGCAAAGTATATGGATGTACTCCAGAATAATAGATCACCGTCGCTACAGTCATAGGTGTGGGCGTAAAATCTTGTACTTGTTCAAGTTTAAAACCCAATTCTTTAGTCTCCGCTGCGAGATTAGCCATGTCTTCTTCGTGTGTTCCAGGATGCGAACTGATAAAGTAGGGTATAAGTGGCTGTTTAAGATTGTGTTTTTCTTGTATTTTGTCGTATTTTTCTTTAAATTTTTTAAAGTATTTGAAGCCTGGCTTACGCATTATTTTGAGAGTAGCATCACCTGTATGCTCAGGAGCCACTTTTAGACGACCACAGACATGTCGGGTGACGAGTTGTTCCATATATTCATCATGATTGCCGTCTTGATTGTTTTTATTAAAATCATCTACGAGCAAATCATACCTAATACCAGAACTCACAAAAGCTTTTTTAACTTCAGGATGTGCATCTACTTTTTTGTATATCTCTGTCAAAGGTTTGTGTGAGACATCCAAATTAGAGCAAATCACAGGGTGTATACAACTTGGGGCCTGACACCGGGCACATATACTTTCGTCTTTTCCTTTCATGCGGTACATATTGGCTGATGGACCTCCTATATCAGAGATATATCCTTTGAATTCAGGATGCCTGGTTAATTCTTCAACTTCGCGCATTATGGAGGCTTCAGACCTAGAGGCTATAAATTTACCTTGATGTGCTGATATGGTACAAAAACTACATCCTCCAAAACATCCTCTATGCATATTGATAGAAAACTTAATCATTTCATATGCTGGAATGGGGCCGCGTTTATTGTACTTAGGGTGCGGCATCCGTGTGTAAGGCAAATCAAAAGACATGTCCATCTCTTGTTCTGTCATGGTTTTGTAGGGAGGATTAATGACTAATGTTTTTCCCATCACCTCCTGAGTGATACGCTGTGCTTCCCATTTGTTGGATTCTACCTCTACTATTTTGAAGTTGGCTGCATATTTTATTTTATCTTGGAGGCATTCTTCATGGCTGGCCAGCGATACGGTAGGCCACTTTTTAGTTGGAGGTTCTTTATCGTCGATAAATGCGGTCTGTGGTATGTCTTTAATAGATGTCAAAGGCACACCTTTACTGACAAGTTTTAAGAGTTGCCTTAATGGTTGCTCTCCCATACCATATACCAATAAATCCGCTTTAGAGTCTTCTAGAATGGTGGGCATCAATCTGTCTTGCCAATAATCGTAATGTGTGACACGCCTCAAAGAAGCTTCAATGCCACCTATCAGAATAGGAACATCTGGATATAACTCTTTTAATATTTTACAATACACAGATGTCGCATAATCTGGCCTAAAACCTGCATCACCACCGGGCGTATAGCTGTCAGTGGCTCTTTTTCTCTTACTCGCGGTATAATGGTTGACCATAGAGTCCATGCAGCCAGCTGTTACACCAAAAAAATACTTAGGTTTTCCAAATTTTTTGAAATCTCGCCAATCATCTTGCCAATTGGGTTGAGGTATAATAGCTACTCTAAATCCTTCGCTTTCAATGATTCTACCTATTACAGCTGTACCAAAAGTAGGGTGATCTACGTAGGCATCTCCTGATACGATGATGACATCAACTTCATCCCATCCACGCTTTTCTACTTCTTGTTTTGTGATGGGTAGCCAATCTGTTATAGGTCTTTGAGTAAGTGTACTCATGTTTTGTTATATTTTGGTGCTACAATAATGGTTTAACTTAAAATTTGTTTAGCTCAAGCGTTCAAAATAACCCGTATTAGTATTTTTTCTAACATTATCCCAATTATAATATTGTCCATTCATAGCAATGTAAACACCATGAGGCAATGTCTGGACAAAGGCCATCGCAGCGCCTAAATTAAAAAAACCATCAGAAGAATTCCCAAAAGCATAAGGTATCATAGCGCCAGTGATAATGATTGTCTTGGACAAGTTTTTATCGGCTATGTTTTGAGCTGTTTTAACCATGGTGTCAGTACCATGTGTGATGACTATTTTGTCATAAGGGCTGCGCTCGCAATTATGTGCAATGATTTCCCTATCTGCATCTGTCATTTGCAAGCTGTCCATCATCATAAGCGTTTTGATATCGATTTTTAAAGTACTCCTGCCTCGCACAAACATCTGTGGCAAATGTGTGTCTTTAAAAAAGAGCTCGCCAGTTATGTAATTGTAGTCCTTATCAAAGGTACCGCCAGTAATAAAAATTTGAATCTTATCGTTGTCTTGCATATACATCTTAATTATAAAGTCGCAAAAATAATACTTTTTTTGTAAAGAGGTATGGTTTTTGATATTATTAAATTGTATTATGTGTATTCAATACTATTTAATAAAATAAGATATTAATAAAAATTTATAAATGACAAAGTTAAGCATTAAAAATACCAAAACCTGTTTTCTTTTTTTGATAGCAATTGTATTAACGGTTTATCTTCCATCTTGTAGTTCTACTCATACTGTAAAGTCAAAAAGTAAATATTCTACACTCAACAAAAGAAGTGCAAAAAATGATAGAAAAACGTCTGGATATGCTGTCACGACCAAAAAAACAACCAATAAACGAATATCAAGAGCCGAAACTGTAAACATAAATAAAAAGTCCTCTGCACGTACGAATGTATCAAATGATAGGGTATCTATAGTTGAATTTGCACTCCAACATAATGGAGCTAAGTACAGGTCTGGGGGAAAATCACCGGAATCGGGCTTTGACTGTAGTGGATTTACCAATTATGTTTTTAATACCAAGGGAATACAAATAAATGGTCCCTCGCATGAATTGGCCAAAATGGGACGTGAAAAACCGATGTCACAATTGGTGCCAGGAGACTTAGCTTTTTTTGGTACGAACAATAGGATATCACATGTAGCAATAGTGGCGGATAATAGGGATAATCAAATATTTGTCGTACATTCTACAACTTCTGCAGGTGTCAAGGTCGATAATATCTCCAAATCAGACTATTGGTCCAATATATTTTTGTTTGGTAAGGATATACTCAGTGAAAAGTAAAATGGGATTTTTATTTTCTTAATGTTTTGTAAAGATAATATTTTTTACATGTTTATACTCTGATTCTTCGTAATTTTACACTCTATAAAATTTGATTTTCTTAAAAGTAAAAACATTTTCATGTTAAATTTAATATTATTTGGCCCTCCGGGATCAGGCAAAGGAACACAAGCTGAAAAGCTCATTGAAAAATACGGTTTGTTACACATTAGTACAGGAGATTTGTTTCGTTATGAGATGAGTAATGATACACCTTTGGGTCTTAAAGCCAAAGAATATATGGCTAAAGGCGAATTAGTCCCTGACGAAGTGACTATAGGAATGCTTAAAAATAAAGTCAATCAAAATCCTGATGTAAGTGGTTATATTTTTGATGGCTTTCCACGCACCATAGTACAGGCTGAGGCATTAGATGCTTTTTTGACTGAAAAAAATACTACTATTACAGCCTTGGTTTCTTTAAATGTAGGCGAAGAGGAACTGGTAGCAAGAATACTAAACCGAGGTAAGTCATCGGGTAGGGCAGACGACAATGATGAGTCCATCATAAAAAATAGAATATCTGTTTACCAAAGAGAGACATCACAAGTATTTGATTATTATCAAAACTTAGACAAGTCTCATTTGATAGAGGGTGTAGGAAGTATTGAAGAGATTTTTGAAAGACTTACTACGGCCATTGATTCGGCTTGTAAATAAATATAAATTAGTTTGGCACAACAAAACTTTGTAGATTACGTAAAAATTTGCTGTCGGTCTGGTGCTGGGGGCTCTGGTTCTTCGCACTTACATCGCGACAAAAATACCAATAAAGGTGGACCAGATGGCGGTGATGGTGGACGAGGTGGTCACATCATTTTGCGTGGCAACTCTAATGTGTGGACACTTCTTACTCTTAAGTATAGAAAACATGTCATAGCCACCGCTGGAGGTAATGGTAGTTCTAATAATAGTACAGGCGCATTTGGAGAAGATATCATTCTCGACGTTCCTTTAGGTACAGTAGCGAGAGATTTTGAGACAGGAGAGATAGATTTTGAAATTACAAAAGAAGGCGAAACACGTATATTGGCAAAAGGTGGTCGAGGTGGTAAGGGAAATACATTTTTTAAAACATCCTCGCATCAGACACCTCAATACTCTCAAACTGGTGAGCCAGGAACAGAAGTTTGGAAGATATTAGAGTTGAAAGTATTAGCTGACGTGGGGCTTGTGGGTTTTCCCAATGCGGGCAAATCGAGTTTACTGGCCACAATATCAGCGGCAAAACCAGAAATCGCCTCTTATGAATTCACTACATTAGTACCTAATCTAGGCATCGTCAAGTATAGGGACCACCAGTCATTTATCATGGCCGATATACCAGGAATCATAGAGGATGCGCATCTAGGTAAAGGATTGGGATTGAGGTTTTTGAGACATATAGAGAGGAATTCTATTCTTCTTTTTATGGTTCCAATTGATGTCAATGATATCTCCAAGGCATATTATATTTTGTTGAATGAGCTAAAAATGTACAATCCAGAACTAGTTGATAAACCCAGAATCCTAGCCATTACTAAAAGCGACTTGGTCGAAGACGAATGGATAGAAATCATAAAACCCGAAATAAAGGTAGATGTTCCTTTTTATTTTATCTCCTCAGTAGCTCAAAAAGGATTGATGGAATTGAAAGATGCTTTATGGAGTATGATGAAT
>DAIPYV010000067.1:0-16634 GCA_036782555.1 Saprospiraceae bacterium | reverse complement strand
TAAAAATCGTTTAAAAAACTATTTAAATAAGACATATCATTATCTATCCTTTGTCCAATATCTCTCATATTTAACGCTATATCTCCATGACCATTTATTAAAAGCTTTATGTCTTTTTCATCTATAATTTTTTTAAATGTTTTCAATGTTTTATAATATGTGTCAAAACTGTACTCTACCATAGGTATTTCTATATTACTCAAATAATCTCCAGCAATGATTAAATCTAAATGCGGGATGACTGTAATAAGGCCATTATTAATATGCCCAACTGCACTATTAAAAATGAGCTCAAAATCATCAATAAAAACCTTTTGCCCCTCTTTTTCGACAACAACATCAATAATTGGATAAGAAATGGGATAATCCCTTTCAATATAGTACTGGTCATCAAAATCTAATATTTGTTGTACACATTTGTCTTTAATAGGATTATTGACAAAATCTTGTCCTGCAATAGTTTTGGCATCAGGAAAAGCGCCATACCCTATGATATGGTCGTAGTCAGAATGCGTAAATAATAGGTATAGTTGTTTGCCATTGTGATACATCGAGATATAGTTTTTGATAAATTCTATTTCAATGGGAAGCCAATTCGGATCAACCAATAACAAGCTTTGACCTATGTTAATAATGGAAGAAGTCGTACGATACAGTGCACTTTCAAAAACAGTAATAAATGGTGATTGGTATTGGATTTTCATTTTTCAAAGTAAAGAAAAAATAAAACCTTTGGCTATTTAATATTGTTTCAAAAGCTAGTTGAAAAAATGAATTTTGTGGTATGTTATTCATGAATTTAAGCCTTTTTGAACTAAATATATTATATTAAAAAAAATAGATAACAACGCTAAATCAGGTAGCATAAAAATTAAAATTTAAACCTAAAATAGAATTATAAACAATAGTTTTTTAAAAAATAAACTATAAAATAATATCTTTGCATGGTATTAAAGAAGAAATAAGAATATTTTTAAACATATCTAAATGAATCAAGAAAGCAATAATACCAACGAAAACTATTTTTACAAAAAGCTACTAAAAGAGAATCTTTACAAAATATTCGGCGAATTTGATGATGATATTTTAAGTGAAATTGAAAACCAACTTGAATGGATAGAATTGGAAGGTGGCGACGTATTATTGAAAGAAGGAGATCAAGGCGATTCACTTTATTTTGTTTTGAGTGGTAGATTGGAGGCCTCAATACTTGACGAAAACGGCCTACAAAATAAAATTGGAGAAATTATAAGAGGTGAAATAGTAGGAGAAATGTCCATCTATACAGGAGAACCTAGATTTGCTACTGTTAGAGCTCTAAGAAACAGTGTCCTTGTAATATTAACTAAAAACTTATTCAACTATGTTCTTGAAAATTACCCACAGGTATCACTTAATATTACGAAACAAGTTATTGAAAGATTTAAAAAGAATCGCAATCAATCCCAAAATAAAGATCTTGTAAACATTTGCTTTATAGATATCCACGAGAAAGTAAGTAAATATGAAGTTTCATCAAAAGTTTATAATATCTTAGAAAAAAAAGGTAACTACACAAAACTAACTATTAAGGAAGTTGAAAAACGTTTTGGTACCTTTTCTGATAAAAACGAAACATTAGAGCATTCAAAAAAAGTGATTCATTGGCTTAATGGAGAGGAGTCAAAATATGAAAAGATATTTTATTTTTGTGATATTAAAAATGAACTTTGGTATTCGAAGTGTATAAAACAAGCTGATCATATTGTAGTATTTGCAGATGCTTCCCAACCAAATTTAGTTTCAGATTTTGAAAATGCACATCTATCGACAGTTACTAGTTGGGTCACGTATGTATTAGTCCATCCTGAGTCTATAGATACGCCATCAAATACTAGAAAATGGATGGACGCTAGAAAATGGATAGACAAAACAATAAATATAAGATATAATAATCAAAAAGATTACTACAGATTGAGTCGTATAGTAGATGAAAAAGCCATAGGTTTAGTATTTGCAGGTGGTGGAGCTAAAGGTTTTGCACACCTAGGAATATTAAAAGCATTAGAGGAGTACCAAATAGAGTATGATTTTGTTGGTGGAACGAGTATTGGTGCCATTATGGCGTTTGGGAATGCTTTTGACAGACCTTTAAACCAAGTAATCGACACAAGTCGTCGAGGAGCATTTTTTAATCCATTTATTGACTACAATTTTTTTCCAATGATGTCTATTTTGAAAGGTAGGAGATTAAAAAAAATGGTTGAAAACGTAGTCAGAGAATTAGCTGGAAGAACTAATGTAGATGTTTCAGATGCATGGAAAACACTCTTTATCGTAGCCACTAATTCATCTACAGCTGAAGAGGTTATATTATCCAAAGGTGATTTAACCCTTGCTGCCACAGCGTCCGCTTCTATACCTGGTATTTTTCCACCAGTCCTCATTAATGGTCATTTATTTGTTGATGGTTGTACTTTTAATAATTTCCCAACAGACATCATGAAACAAATGGGAGCCCATAAAATTATAGGCGTTGACTTTGCCATAGATAAAAACAGAAATCTCGACTTAAGTGATATCCCTAGCAACCTAGAATTAATCCTAGACAAAATTAAATTTTGGCGTAAGAAAAAATATAAATTACCTGGACTAACATCAACTATTTTTAATTCCATGTTATTAACAAGTAATGCAAAAAGATCAGTAAGTATGGGGTTACTGGACCTCCATTTTAATCCAAAAGTAAATAAATACAGTATTACAGCGGTTAAAAAATTTGATCAAATTGTTAATGCTGGTTATAATCATGGAATTGAGGTACTTAAAAATATGTCAGATCAGGAGTTGAGTGCATTTAGAAATAATTAAAAAATAAAAAAAATATTGAATTAAAACTTTTTTATTAGCTAAAATATTTATTTTCGATGAGTTCAAATTTAAAGGATCTACTTTTTGCCTTTTAGTAAATATAATTCCATTTCGCCTTTACCCTTTACCAATACTTTTCCTCGTTCCTCATATAGAAATAAGTCCTTAGTTTTATTATAAAAATCAATACTGACTTGGATTTCGTTTTTCAAACCATGAGACTCCATTCGGCTCGCTGTATTGACTGTATCTCCCCATAAATCATATGCAAATTTCTGTTTACATATCACTCCAGCCACTACGGGACCACAGTGTATCCCAATCCTGACCCCAAGCCCGGGGGCATCAAGTATGTTATGTTGCTCAATACTCTTTACCATATCCAGAGCACAAGACGCCATTTTAACATGATGTTTTGTGTCATTAATATTTAATCCACTCCCAATCATATATGCATCTCCAATCATTTTTATTTTTTCCAATTTATATTTATCGACAATATCATCAAATTTAGTAAAAAGCTTATCAAGTATAAAAACCAGCTGTGTATGGTGTACTCTTTCTGATAATTCTGTAAATCCTACAATATCCGCAAACAACACAGCTGCGTCATCTACTTGATCCGCTATTTGTGCATTGCTAGTTTTCAGTCTTTGTGCAATATGATCAGGCAAAATGTTTAAAAGAAGATTTTCCGATCTTTGGTGCTCTATTTCCAAATTAGTTTCTGCATGATTTACCAAGTTATAGTGATATGCCGTAATAGCGAGAATAATAAAAATAAAAGCTGACATAGAAGAAATTTTAGCTATAAATATAAATTCATCAGGCAAATCCAAAATACCACCGCCATTTAAATTGTAAAACCATTCAAGCATTACAAACCCCAACACAGCTAAAATTATCATTATTACCATATATCTTATCTGGCTTTTTGGAAAAATAAGAAAAAATCCTAGAATAGCTGCAGCCATAAATAAGTGATTAGCTGTCTCAGGACCAAGTTGTAATGCTGTCATAAATATAGTGAATAAAGTAAACAAACTATATGTGATCCGCGCAGCGATATATTGCTGGAAATAGTTTAAAAGTGGAATCAGCACAATCAAAAATATCCATGACAAAAAATTTATTAAAACGTATTTTGTAACTGGTAATAATTCTATTATAAAAGGAAACTGCAACCAAAGGAGGAGTGTTACAAAGACAACTAGTCCATTTGTGGTCTTTATATACCTTTTTTCGCTGGTGGACATGCCTTCTTGTATGCCAATTTGCTGCCACCTCTGCCACCATCCCATTAATTTATTCATACTTTATATTTATTTAGTACAATATTTATAAGAATAATAAAAACAACTCACATTTTAACATCTTTATTCTACTATAGGTTCTTCAAAGTATGAAGACTTTTGGTTAAATGCTAAACCAAATAATATAAATTTGAAAACATATAATATGTAATCATACGTATTACAATTTATTTTTATCAAAATTCACCCTAAAATAATGTTTATAATTAGATTTCATATAGAAACCTCTTTATCTCTTTCAAAAAAAAATTTAGTATTTCACTAAAAGTCTAACTTTATAATTTCAGCGATAAAAAATAGAGTTTTATCTAATATAACTATTTCAATTGATTATGAATTGTATCTTTGCACCAACATAAAAATTGTGTCAATGAATGTCCTTTCTTTAAAAAATGTTGTTAAATCTTATTCCAATCACATTGCGGTCAATGATGTAAGCTTTGATGTGGAATATGGTACTATTTTTGGTCTTTTGGGACCCAATGGCGCTGGCAAAACCTCTTTAATAAGAATAATTACAACAATTACGGCACCAGATAGCGGTAAAATATATTTGAATGGGGAGCCTCTTAATAATCTACATCCACACCAAATAGGTTATATGCCTGAAGAGCGCGGTCTCTACAAAAAAATGAAAGTAGGCGAACAACTTATGTATTTGGCTCAATTGAAAGGGCTTAATAGAAAAGAAGCTAAAGAAAAATTACTGTATTGGCTTGAAAAATTTGAAATTAAATCTTGGTGGGACAAAAAAATAAGCGAACTATCCAAAGGCATGAGTCAGAAAGTGCAGTTTATTGCCACAGTGGTGCACGACCCGAAGCTGATTATTTTGGACGAACCCTTTTCTGGTCTTGATCCTGTGAATGCCAATCTGATAAAAGACGAGATTTTTGAGCTTAAAGAAAAAGGTGCCAGCATCTTATTTTCTACACATCGCATGGAACAAGTTGAGGAAATTTGTCAAGATATAGTTTTGATAAATCAAGGAAAGATTATACTTAACGGAAACGTCAACAAAATAAAAAATGATTTTAAGGAAAATAAATTTAAGGTAACATATGAGGACAGATTACCTGACGGTATGGAAACACCGGGTATCAAAATTTTAGAACAAAGCCAAAATGAAATAATCTTTGAAACTTTGGGTGGACAAACATCAAATGATCTTTTAAAGCACTTGTTGTCAAAAGATGTCCATATTCATTCATTTATTGAAATCCTTCCGTCATTGAATGAAATATTTATCAAAAAAGTATCTGCCTAAAAATCCTTAAAAAACAACCATAAAATAGTAATTATTATGAGTAAAATTTGGTTAGTCACAGAAAGAGAATACTTAACACGCGTGATGAACAAAACATTCCTTTTGACCACATTCCTTACACCTTTAGGTATCGTGATATTTATGGCTGCTTTGATTTTTGTAATGAAAACAGGCTCAGATAAGGCCAAAACAATTAATATCTCTGATCCTACCCAGCTCCTAGGAGGTGAACTCAAGTCACGAGACAATTTGAATTTTGTGTTTGACAGTAGGTCATTAGATGAACAAATCGAAGATTATAAATCGAAGAAAATAAATGGTGTTTTAGAAATTCCCCCTTTGACTGATTCTTTAGCATCTAAATACCAATTTAATTATCACTCAGATGACCAGCTAGGATTGGAAGAAATGATGGCGCTAGAGTCAGCCATTAGTAAAAAAATACGAAACTACAAACTTGAAAAACTTAATGTACCTGAATCTCTCGTCAAAAGCCTGGATACAGATGTCAATATGGAACCTATCAATGTGGTCAAAGACAAAAAAGTCACTTCAATCACCACATTAGTCAGTTCCGCCTTAGGTGGAATAGTAGGCTATGCTATGTTTTTTATCATCTTACTCTACGGCATGCAAGTGATGAGGTCCGTCATGGAAGAAAAAATAAATAGAATAATAGAAGTGCTCATCTCATCCGTCAAGCCTTTTGAGCTTATGATGGGCAAGGTCATAGGTGTAGGATTGGTAGGTTTGACACAAATAGGTATTTGGTTAATCCTTCTACCCATAATATTTTTTGTAGCTTCTAATATCATGGGTATAGACACTCAATCTATGCCCGGAGGTGACCTATCAACAGCCATGATGGAAGACCAATCATTAGGCATGCAAGATAAAATAGCTCGAGTGATGAGTGAAGTCATGTCGATGAATTGGTGGTTTATACTACCACTGACCTTGTTTTACTTTTTAGCTGGTTATTTTGCTTACTCCGCTCTTTTTGCAGCAGTAGGCTCGGCAGTAGGAGAGGACATTAATGAAGCCAATTCATTGACTATGCCTATCATGATGCCCTTGATGTTTTCCATCTATATAGGCTTCAGCGCCATCAACGCTCCTGATAGTAGTTTAGCCGTGTGGTCGAGTATGATACCCTTGCTTTCATCTATAGTCATGGTCGTGCGTTTGCCTTTTGACCCACCTATATGGCAAGTCATCGTATCAGTCGTAAGTCTTCTATTGTTTACAGGATTTTTGGTATGGTTAGCAGGCCGAATATACAGAGTAGGTATCTTAATGTATGGGAAAAAAGCCAGTTTCCAAGAGATAGCTAAGTGGATATTTTATCGGGGATAATCAATAGTGTTTGCCCGGAAAAACCACATGTTAAGCTTTTGTAAAAAAAATCTAAAGAAAAATTTTGCTAAATTTTTACTTTTCAAGAAGTTTAAAAACGTTAATGACTGAATCAAAAACGAGTTTAACCCGGTATTTGGAATTTTTTGAGCAAAGATTTAATATAAATATAGTAAGTGGCAAATTATAATAGATGGTTTATATCTTCTTATATCACCATACAAGAGTGATAAATCATTAATCAATCCACTTCCCTACCCTTCCAAGTATATTTACTAGGCCTTAATACGAAATATCCAGATTGGAGTATGTGATAAATATAGACAATAGATGATTTCATAAAGCCACTTAAAACCATAGGTTTTTGGAAATACTTAGACAGAGATTTTAGAAAGTAGTAATCAACAAGAAATTTGATAATCAAGCCGATGATACCCCAAATAAATAAGCTAAAATTACTCAATAAAAAACTTAAAATGATAGAAACAGCACAGCACAAAACAAATAAAAAAATCCAGCCTTGAAAAGCAGCTACTTTTATGTCTCTCACTTGACTGGTTTTGGTCGCCCACCGCTTTCGTTGCTGCCATAATTGGGACCATGATGTCTCTGGTTTTGTCTCTATGACTGTATTTTTATCTTTGATATATCCGATAGAATTAGGAAATTTTGTAGCCAACTTTTTTATTAAAAAAATATCATCTCCTGAAGCTACATGATAGTCAGCAATATACCCGTTTACTTCATAAAAAGCCGACTTTCGATAACTCAAATGCGCACCATTACCTAAAAAAACACCATAGTACCTATGTCCCACCAAAGTCATCACCATAGTAGCCGCAAAATCTAACCACTGAAATTTAGTAATTGATGTATCCTCCGTTTTAGGTAAAACCAAGCCAACGCAGGCTAGTTTTTCAGGATACTTTTTGTAAAATACGCTGTGAGATTTTATCCAATTATGAGGGACTACACAGTCAGCATCGGTACACAGAATAATTTCATGGGAGGCCTTTTCTATTCCAAAAGCAAGAGCTGACTTTTTACCCTCAGATGGATTTTTAAGACAGTTAATGTTAGGGTGATGTATCGATGTTGCGTTTCCAAATGTATCATCCGAGCTATTATCATCAATGACCAAAACTTCATAATGAGAAGTTGGAAAATCATTTTTTATAATACTACTCAGACACTCTACGATATTTTTACCTTCATTTCTGGCAGCAATTACCACAGAGACACTTAAAAAATCAGGTTCTAAACTGTAAAATAAATCAGCCTCGGGAATTCTTTTCCATAATAAATGAAGTACTCCCAATAAAAACGCATAACCCAATCCAAAGAATAAAATCAAGAAAACAAGTGTTTCAATCATCACTTAAAATACGTCATCGTATCTATTAGAGGTATTAGGCGCTTCTTTCGTTTTATTGAGAGGGGGTAGCTCCAAAAATGACTCATCTTCATCTACTAATTCATAGTCCGTGTATTCATTTTGAGGTTGTTGATATTTTTCAGATGCTTTTTTGATAGACCTCTTGGCAAGGGCCTTAAAAAACAAATATCCAGCGACAAAAGGATATCCAAATATAGTCACCGCTGAAAGTACTAACCCAAATGGTAGATTCTGGCTCAACATGCGCCACACATATTTAAAATAATCGATAACAATCTTATGATCAATAATCAAAGTCAAGATTAATAATACGGGTGCTGCCCACGATAAGACCCAAAAAAGACCTTTAGCCAAAAAAAACAGGGCACCAAAAATGAGGGCCAAAACTACTAAAGGCCCTAAAAATCCAAAAGGGCTGCTACCGCCACCCATTCTATATTCTCTATAAACTGTCATATATTAAATTTAAAAACAAAAATCTTATTTATCCTCTTAATCAAAAGCATTTTTTAGATAAACATCATATTATTGACGATGGAACAAAATTACTTAAAAATCAGTAATATTTTTATCCAACAAAGGTTTTATAAGTTATTATTAACAAAATACATAAAATTCCGTAACTTCGCGCTTCATTTTTTTTACATATAAAAATATACATAGCCAAATGAGTAAATCAAAAATAATCTATACAATAACAGATGAAGCGCCAGCACTAGCGACTTATTCCCTTTTGCCGATAGTACAATCATTTGCCAAAGCTGCAGATATTGAAGTAACAACCAAAGACATTTCACTATCAGGTAGAATTTTAGCTTCTTTTCCAGAATACCTGACCAAAGATCAAAAGATAGAGGATGATTTAGCTATTCTGGGCGACATGGTCAAACAGCCAGATGCTAATGTCATCAAGTTGCCCAATATTAGCGCCTCTGAACCACAGCTTAAAGCTGCCATTGTCGAGCTTCAATCTCAAGGATACAAAATACCAGATTTGCCCAACGATCCTAAAACAGCCAATGAAAAGGACATCTTAGCAAAATATAACAAGATAAAAGGAAGTGCTGTAAACCCTGTACTGAGAGAAGGAAATTCTGACCGCAGGGCTCCTAAACCAGTCAAAGCTTATGCCAAGGCCAACCCACATTCTATGGGAGCTTGGTCACCAGACTCTTTAACTCATGTTTCGACGATGAATCGCGGAGATTTCAAACATAATGAAACGTCACTAACTGTGCCAAAAGCCACTGCGATTGATATCATTTTTGAAAGTGCGAGAAGGAAAAAAACAGTATTAAAATCAGGACTCTCTCTTCAAGATGGTGAGGTAATTGATGGAACTTTCATGTCAAAAAAGTCATTGGTAACCTTCATAAAAAAACAAATAGCAGATGCCAAAGCTAAAAACGTTCTATTCTCACTACACATGAAAGCCACAATGATGAAAGTGTCCGATCCCATCATTTTTGGCCATGCTGTCAAGACGTTTTTTGCCCCACTATTTGATAAGTATGATCAAAAATTTGATGCTTTAGGTGTCAATGTCAATAACGGATGGGGAGATTTATTGTCTAAAATAAAGACACTACCAGAAAATGAAGTTGCCGAAATCCAAAAAGACATTAAAGCCATCATGGCTCAAAGTCCAGACCTTGCTATGGTCAATTCCGATAAAGGAATCACAAACCTCCACGTACCTAGTGATGTCATAATAGATGCAAGCATGCCTGCCATGATAAGAAATGGTGGCCAAATGTGGAATAAAAACGGAAAAGCACAAGACACAAAGGCCGTCATACCAGATAGCAGCTATGCCGGAGTCTATGACGAAGTCGTCAAATTCTGTAAGAAAAACGGGGCCTTTGATCCACGTACTATGGGAACTGTACCTAATGTAGGACTCATGGCTCAAAAGGCAGAAGAATATGGATCTCACGATAAAACATTCGAAATACCTCTTAATGGTACAGTCAAAGTCTTAGATAAAGATGGTAGCGTCCTTATGGAGCATAGTGTTTCTAAAGGAGATATTTGGCGTATGTGTCAGACTAAAGATACACCGATAAAAAATTGGGTAAAACTAGCTGTTACAAGAGCGAGACTGAGCAAGATGCCAGCTATATTTTGGTTGGACGAAAACAGACCGCATGATGCTGAACTTATCAAAAAAGTCAATGACTATCTCAAAGAACACAATACTAAGGGATTAACCATCAAAATCATGTCACCAGAAAAAGCCACAAAATACACCTTGCGTAGAATCAAAGACGGTAAAGATACCATATCTGTTACAGGCAATGTATTGAGAGATTATAATACAGACTTATTCCCAATTTTAGAATTAGGTACAAGTGCCAAAATGCTATCCATAGTCCCGTTAATGAATGGTGGCGGTCTATTTGAAACAGGAGCTGGAGGTTCTGCACCTAAGCACGTAGAACAATTAGTAGAAGAAAATTACTTGCGTTGGGATTCATTAGGTGAGTTTCTGGCATTAGCTGTTTCATTTGAGCATACTGCCGAGACTACAGGAAATAAAAAAGCAGCTATACTGGCTAGTGCATTGGACGAAGCCACAGAGCAATTATTAAACAATGACAAATCACCAGCTCGAAAATTAGGCTCCATAGACAATAGAGGCAGCCATTTTTATTTAGCACTTTATTGGGCTAAAGCATTGGCAAAGCAAAATAAAGACCAAAAACTGAAAGATATCTTTACTCCATTAGCGGCTGAACTAGAAGCACAAGAGGCTAACATAACGCGCGAATTTATTGATGCTCAAGGCAAAAAAGTCGATATAGGTGGGTACTATAAGCCAGACATTCAAAAAACATCTATCATCATGAGACCTAGCAAGGTGTTTAATGATATTTTGAGTAAATTATAATAAGAAAAAAAGAGGATGTTTCTAATATCGCATATAATTGAAACATCCTCATTTTTTGACATTAATTCAAATAAGTACAATAATATACCGCATTTTTAAAAGTTTGCACAAGGAAAAAACTAAAAATCATGTAACATCATAAGGGCGCAGTAAGTGTATTCTCTCCTCCAAAGTACGGGTCACAGCCTCAATGACTAATCGATAAAAAGGTTCAGGCTCGCCATCAATCTGAACAGCTTCTAAAGCTCTAAAGTATTTAAGTCTTGACTCCTGATCTCCTTTTAGAATGGCCATAGGATAACCATGCATAGCCAATATCAAATTCATAACAAGACGACTAGTGCGTCCATTACCATCGATAAATGGATGAATAGTCACTAAGCGCTCATGCATCTCTGCTGCTAAAAGTACAGGATGTAAACACTTTTGTGCCACTCTATAAAAAGTAAAATATTCCTCCATCAATGGAACCAACATATAAGGCTCGGGTGGAATATGCTCTGCGCCAGTGATCCGAACATTTACGCTTCTGTATCGTCCAGCATTAGTGCGATTAATACCTCTTAAAATCAATCCATGAAACTGCAATAATATACTTTCTTTAAATTCTATATTATTATTGACAAAATCAAACAACAACTCAATAGCTTCACTATGATTTATGGCTTCAAGGTGCTCATTGACGGACTTCCCGCTAATAGTGATTCCTTCTTTGACGACCATCATGGTCTCACTCAATGTCAAAGTATTCCCTTCAATCTTATTAGACTCATACGTATATTGAAGGGCAAAATGCTCATTAACTTTATTCAGATGGATATCAGCTGGATATCTTAATCTTTCTAACTCGACTTTTAGAGAATCTAATTGGCTCAATAATGACTGAATTTCAGAAGATATTTTTAGCTGATCTTCTATTTTTTTTGTGGCTAAATACTCTATTCGAGGCTCGGCGGCCATCCATGCCTCATATCCCATAGGCTCGTTAGCTAAAATTTGATATACTTTTTCTACAAGCTGATATTTTTTCAGCTCATTAAAGTCCACTTTATAACATCGCGCTAATGCTTCTAAGTGGTCATTTGAAGGTACTCTACTACCATTTTCAAATCTGCTTAAGAGTGCTTGATCTATTCCTGTCAAGTCAACGACTTCATGCATTTTCATCTTTTGAAGAGTGCGCAATGTTTTGAGATATGTATTCATTTTTGTTTCCATACCACAAAGGTACTCTTTCTTTTTTGTTTTTATGTATATTTTTGACATTTTTTTATATTTTTGTCATTTTTTGTCATATTTTATGTAAAATACAAAAAAATGAGCCTTAAAGCGAACACTTTAAAGCTCATCCAACTAACCTAATTAAATCACCTTATTTTCTAAACAAATCAAATTTTATACCTGCATTAACTCTCACATTATAATATTCTTCCTGCATAGTGCGCTCTCTGACACCCTGATAAAATCTCAAAGGTTGATTCGTCAGATTATTGGCCTCAGCAAAAACTCTCCATTGGTTCGTGATAGCATAAGAAAAATTTACATCTAAGAATGTCTGCTTATCATAATATTCGTCAGCAAAAGCACTACCAGCAATTCCATCAATATAATCGCTAGCATGATTGAGCGATACGCGCGCCACCAACTTTTTAGTCTCATAAGAAAGTGAAGCATTAAACATATTACGTGCTGTGCCTGGAAGCCTTAAATCGTCATTTTCACGACCTTCTACACCTGTAGTACTAGATTCTGTAAAAGTATAATTGACAAACACACCAAAACCTTTCCAAAATCCTGGTAAGAAGTCCAATTGACGTTGCGCTGAAACCTCCACTCCAATTACATTGGCTGTACCGCCATTTTCTGGTCTGACAAAATTATTTAACAGACCGAATTGAGGATCTTCAAAGTTTTGTAGAGACCTTTCATAAATAAAATCACTTATATCCTTATAAAACAAACCACCTGAGATAAGACCCACAGACTGAAAATAATTTTCATACATCACATCAAAATTCATGGCGGTGGTTGGTTTTAGCGAAGGGTTACCACGAGCCAAATCCATGTCTGCAGGATCATAAGTGGCATAAGGAACTAAATCAAAATAATTGGGTCTAGCTATAGTATTGGTCCAAGCAAATCTCAAAATGCTAAAGTTATTAAAATTATACTTTAAATGTAGTCCAGGCAAAAAGTTAGAATAATTTTGCTCAGCCTTTGGACTCTGATTGGCGGTTTCAGTATCCGTATCATATTCAAAACCTTGATACTCTAGCCTTGTATTCTCCAATCTTACCCCAGCTAAAGCCGTCAATTTTTCAGTAAATTTATAATCTGCCATAACATAGGCGGCAGTAATGACCTCATTTGCTGAGTAATTACTAGCAATATACTCTTCCAATACATCTGTCTTCTCAAAAAGTGAACTACTGCTAAGGTTGAGGCCTCCTAAATATTCCTTAGTAACAAAACGTCCAGGAACATATTGTGAACCATTAAGAAAAACTCTTTCGTTCTGAAATGAATTTGGAAGATTACCAATCAAATTACCATCCGGTGTTAAACCATTAATAGCTTCATATTCATCAAATGTATCTATCCGTTCTTTAACCTTAGACCGCAACCTAGCTCCAAACTCGATACTTCCTTTATCGGATATAGGATAACTAAAATCCAATCTTGCATTCAAATCCTCTTCAAAAGTAGTATTATTAAGCTCATATAATTGGTTTAGAGAGATACTCAATTCATCATCAGGATTGACGAAAGTTGCAAGTGCTTTGAAGGGATCTCTTATATCGACATTTACAAGGGCATTGCCTCGGTGGGAAATATATCTTTCACCAGGTCTGTCTTCAGATGCTCTTGAAAAAGTACTGTTCCATGTCATACTTAGCTTATTAAAAAGATGTCTCCCTGATAATGTATAATTGACCAGCCTTTGATCTTCAAGTCTAGTCCCTTTAGTTCTATCATTATTTATACCTCCTTTAGTCTGAATGGCGGCTCTACCTCTAACAGTATATAAGTTTTTTTCTATTTCACTAAATCGTGAAGTGGGTACTCCATCTCCATCATCTACATCTCTTTCTAATCTATCAATTCTTAATCTGTATCTATTTTCCCAATCGTCTCTCCAGTTATACATACCATTAAACGTTATGGTATGATTAGGTGCAAATTCATAATCTAACGCTAAGGATACACTTCTACGGACTCTTTGCACATCATATTTCCTTAAATCAAATCTATCCATTACTACAGGATAGTCAGGATTATCGGTTTGTACCCAACGTGCTTCATAGTTATCAGAACCAAAATTATGATTATTGTACGATCCTGAAAATATAACACCTAACTTATTGTCCAAAGCTCTTGTGCTCAATACCAAACCACCAGTATAAATGGGCTTTTCAGACAAAAAATTAAATCCCGACGCTAAAGTACCAGAAACTCTGTATCCCTCTGGAGCTTGACGAGTGACCAAATTTACAGAACCACCTATGGCATCTGCATCCATATTAGGCAATACCGCCTTATTGACCTCAATAGTTTGAACCATATCTGCGGGTATCAAGTCCATTTGAAGTCTTCTGTTATCTCCCTCCGCCGAAGGCATACGCTCACCATTGATAGTCACTGAATTGAGTTCAGGTGACATGCCTCGTATGATGATATCTCTGGCCTCGCCTTGATCGTTTTGCATAGTGATACCAGGTATTCTTTTCATAGCGTCACCGATATTGGCATCAGGAAATCGACCAATCTGATCTGCGGCTACTATATTTGTGACGTTGATATTATTTTTTTGTTGATTTAGAGCTTTAGCTTGTCCACGTAGTCGGTCACCAAGAATGATCACCTCATCACCAATTAAAGAGGCTTCAGAAATCATTATATCTAAATTGGTAGTTGTACCATCGTTTATGACAATTTCTAGTGTTTTTTCTTGATATCCTATATAGCTTACAGTTAAAGTGTATTCGCCACTGGGAATACCTTTTATAATGTAGCTTCCATTATTATCAGCAATCGTACCAATAACTGGGTAGGTATTGAGTGAAATCGTTGCTCCAGGCATACTCAAATACAAATCATCTGTGATTTTACCTGTTAAATTCCCTTGTTGGGCAAATGCTGATGAAGTAAGTATCAGCATAAATAAAAGTGTTTGTATAAACTTTGTCATAAATTTTGAAATTTTAAAATGATTTAAGACACAAAGCTATTGATCATACATTAAGCCCAAATTAAGTAAAAATTATATAATTGTAAAATCAATTTAATAAATACTTAATGCTAAAAAGTGACTTATTATTTTCATTATTTATGACCTTTGTGATTTAAAGATACAGAACATGAATAAATTTTTTATTGTTATAATAGTATTAGGCATAGTCTCATGCAAATCTAAGGTCGACAAAGTGTCCAATGATTTGGCACCTAGCATTACTACAGAAAAAGTAGGTTTTGATAGTGATGACCCAGCTATTTGGATTCATCCCACAGACCCATCAATGAGCTTAATCATAGGCACAGACAAAGGCGGTGACAATGGTAATGGAGGTTTGTATGTTTTTGATTTAAATGGCAAAATAGATACTTCAAAAACTGTAAGACTCCAACGTCCAAATAATGTTGATGTCGCTTATGGCCTTGACATCAATGGTGAAAAAATAGATATTGCGGTTTGTACGGAGAGAAATACAAACTCTATAAGGATATTTTCGCTCCCAGATATGAAAAGCTTAGACAATGGAGGAATTCCTGTATTTGATGATGACACCCTACGATCACCCATGGGAATCGCCCTTTATACAGACTTAAAAACTCAAAGTATTTATGCTATAGTAGGAAGAAAATTTGGACCGACCAAAGGATACTTGTACCAATATTTACTGTCAGCTGATTCTACGGGTTTTGTAAAAGGCCAATTAGTAAGAAAATTTGGAAACTTCAGTGGTAAAAAAGAAATAGAAGCCATCGCAGTGGACAATGAATTAGGCTATGTTTATTGCTCAGACGAAGGCATAGGTGTGCGAAAATATTATGCACATCCGGATAGTAGCCATTTAGAATTGGCCCTTTTTGCGACCACCGGCATAGCGGATGACCATGAAGGATTATCCATATACAAGGCCAATGATGGCACTGGATATATATTGCTTTCGGACCAACAAGCCAATCAATTTCATATATTCCCGAGGGAAGGTACTAAAGATAATCCGCATGCCCATCCACTTCTAAAAGTAATAAAAACTTCCACTGACGAAAGTGATGGAAGTGATGTCACTAATGTATCTCTAAATAGTGCATTTAAAAACGGAATGTTTGTAGCTATGAGTACTGATGGAACCTTTCAACTCTACAAATGGGAAGATATAGCAGGCAATGAATTATTTATGGCACCTAATGGCAAAAAAATTGCGAAATAATAATTTATTAAAAATAATTTTTGTTTTTCAATTTAAAACATATGATAAATAGACGAAAAGCCTTAAAATCATTAGGGTTAGGTGCATTGAGCGTTACGACCATGATGGCCTCACACCCCTCCAAATC
>DAIPYV010000066.1:0-17107 GCA_036782555.1 Saprospiraceae bacterium | reverse complement strand
ATGGCAATAAAAAGATATCAGATGGCAAAGTAATTAAAATATAGAAGTTAGAAATTAGAAATTTGAAGTTAATAGTTAACAGAGGAAAGTTAATGATTATTGGTGCCCAGCAGAGCTGGATTAAAAGTTGAGCGCAATGCAATGGAGCCGAAACCACATATGAACCCGATGCCCAGCAGAGCTAGATGAAAAATTGAGCGTATTATGCAAAGCGTCATTAGATGTAAACTTAGTGAACTTGAAACTATATAGAAAGAAATACTTTAAAAAATTAAATTGACCTTTAAAATTTCATAAACTTTTCAATAGTTCTTCATTGTTTTTGGACTAAAAAATGTAATGCTGAAATACCCACCTACCTAAGCTTCAGATAGTGAAAATCGACAAACAGAAAAATAATTTCATTTCAAATATACATACGAAGACCTATATAATCTCAAAACTATAGAGTGGGTTTTCACCTGTATGAGTATTTAGGCCCTCCAGCTTAGCTTTCTCCATGGATTGAAAGATGTTCATGACATCCTCTATCATTCTGTCATTAGAAAACTTCTTGACATCTTCAAAGTTGTCTATACCGCTTCCGTCACGGAATTTATATGTTTGCTCCATGAGATTGTACTCGTATTTTACAGATACTCTTTCATTCATTTTAAAGACGGTAACTTTAATAGCATCTTGGTCAAATTCTCCTATTATTCTCATTTGTTATCTCTTTTTAGTTCAATGCTGTGGTTGAGTATTTGGTATATACGTTTGAGATCTAGATGCTGGTTAAGCATTTTAAGGTGTCTTTCTATTGTGTCCTGGTCATTCCTTATGGCTGGCCCGGTTTGGACATTGTAGGGATGGTCTACCGTGACGGCTCTCTGGGCTGTCTCCAAAATGATATTGTGCAACAATGTAAAGTCTATTTCAGAGACATCACAATATTCCTTGGTCTTACCCCATAAATGATTGGTAAAATTGTTGGCTACAGTCGCTGCTAAGTGCGTCATACGCTTTTGATAGTCATTATAAAACTGATAGTGATTGGTGCAGACCCTGGCCATAGCTTCTAAAATGTTTTTACTAAAATCATTATTGGCTGTCATAACTATAGATGGTGGCAAATTATTGATAATTTTCTTTCTCAGCGTCTGTATGGGCCAGAAAACACCATAGTTAGTTGCGGTCTCTATAAATAAGCGCGCCATTTTCGTGCCCGAACCATGCAACAAAATTTGATGTTCTGTAGGCACAAATGGCCAATCTAATATTAAAAAATCCAAATCATCATCAGGTATACATAGTATGTAGATATCTGATGTGGTAGATATTTTTGTGAAATCATCGATAAACTGAATTTGACTATCTATCTCATGAAAATCAGCGGCATCTTTCTCTATGTTTCTAGAGCATATCTCCACTATCTCAAAGGGTGATTTGTAAAACCAATGGGTCAAGTGCCATGCAAAATTACCGCTACCTATTAATGTTACCTTTTTAGTATCCATCACATCTGTATCATCTTTTCTGTCTGTATCTGTCCCATCCTGCCAATATCAATGCAAACATCATCAGTACACATCCTACCCAAAATAAATTGATACCAGGGAAGATAGTAGCTTGTAAAATAAGATAATCTGTCCTTGGTAAATCTGTACTGACATTAAGTACAATGTCTCCTTGCTTTTTATTCTCTACAGCCACCTTAAAAGTGAATTCCTCTTTTTCTGGATCTATATTACTAAATCGAAGGTGCACCCGCTGAGTAGGAGAGTAGGCCTTGATACTCATAGGCATATTATCTCTGATGACATAGATGGGTTTCAATACTTCGCTACCTTCTGTACTCTGAACTTCTATTAATGCTGATAGGGCAATGTCCTTTTCCTCTGGCTGATAATTGGGATGTTCTGGATTTCTATCAAATCCTTTCAAAATAAATCTTTGGTCACCCAATGTAAAGTTACCTCCATTTTTTATTGTAAAATCCTTGTAATCCAAAGTTTCGTCTGCCGTAAAGAAATCGTCCAGCATCGTTTCGGACAATTTAATCTTTAGCCCAGCGGTTTCTACAGTGGCAGGATAATTATACATCAAAGCGCCTTCTATTCCCAAGGCAGGCTGTATACTATACGTTGTATCATTAGACTTATCAAATACCTTAATATTTACCCCAAAACCTGCATCGTGTTTGTGTTGTGTAAAATCATTATGAGAGGGCTGATAAGTCACAGATTCCAATTGGAAAACAAAATTCTCTACTCCAAGTGTGTCTTTATAGGGTAGGATATAAGACGTATATTTAAGTGAATCCTCAATAGCTTTTGCATTTTCATTACTTTGTAGTGCAGGAGGTAAGCCCACTACACATGTAAAGATATCTTTATGGAAGTAGTGCTTAGTATCGGGATTAAATGCTGCCACCTTACTGAAATCATTGGAATAAACTGCATTGGGATAGAGGCTAAAACTCTCAACAACCTCCATGGAGTCATTGAGTTTTTGAAAATTAATTTCATACTTTCTTTCTCGGGCCTGTTCCATCAATGTGTCAGAGACATAAGTGATGAGATAGCCCTCAGAAAAGAGTGTTTTACCCTTAATGAGTTGTACATACTTTTTGACATCTTCATCGTTAAATATCTTACTAAAAACAAAAGGATTGGTCGATATAGATTTTTGATTAAGTCCACTTGCTACGGTACCTACTATCATCATACCAAAGCCTAAGTGAGCCATGGAAGCCCAAGCTAATTTCGGTTTACCTTTGGCTTTAGTGATTATAAAATCTAAATTGGTCACCATGGTGAATAAGCCAGCAAATGTTAATAGTACAAACTGCCAGCTATAATAGTCTAACCAAACAGATACTAATAATGTCAATAGAGCGGAGACACCTATCCAGAAAAGTACCCTAATGAAAAACTTAGATTTTTGAGCTTCCCAATTGATACCTCCATATCTCAGGAAAATCGGAAAAGCAGACAACAAAGCTATGAAAACACCCGTCCACAATTGAAATTTATTGTGGTGCCCTACCACGTCTTGAATGACACGTCCTTCATAGTTGGGATTGAAAGAGGCGATTATTTTATTGATGACAGGTAGGGAAGTTGAGTAAGTGATAAGGACAGCACTAAATAGCAATACCAATGAGCCAATAAACATCCAAAACTCTCTAGAAGGGAGCTCTTCTTCTTTCTCTGGATTTTTAATAGATTTCATTCTATATATCAAAGCGCCCATACCCAAAACGAAAAAGCCCAGCACTAAAAAAACCAATTGGAAACCCAGTCCCATTTCAGTAAATGCATGTGCTGAGGTATCTCCCAAAACACCACTACGCGTAAGATAAGTTGAATATAAGACAAGTACAAATGATATTAAATAAAAAAAGTACACACTTCGAGTGGCATATTGTGTATTTTTAGATACCAAATGGACATGAATACCTGCCACAAGGGTAATCCAAGGGACTAATGATGCATTTTCTACTGGATCCCAGGCCCAATAGCCACCAAATGATAAAGCCACATATGCCCATAAACTGCCCATTAAAATACCGATACCTAAAATACCAGCCGAAAAAAGCGACCATGGAAGACATTCTTTGAGCCATGTTTTATGATCATTGACCCACAGACCAGCAAAAGCATAAGCAAAAGGCACCAATGTAGATGCAAAGCCCAAAAATAGGGTAGGTGGGTGTATGGTCATCCAGTAATTCTGGAGTAAAGGATTCAGACCTCGTCCTTTTATCAGGGATAGATATTCTGCATTGGCAAATATAGGTGCCTCTGTCATTTGTCGGAGTAGTGTCGTAGGGTTAGAGCCTATTTTGATGACTTCCTCGCCCCATGGTACATGAATACCCAGTATCATGGACATGAGTACAGCTTCAGCCAATGCAAAGGTGAAAAGCACAGAGGCTTCCCATTTTCCAGCTACACGTATTAAAATAAATCCGAGTATGACATGCCAAAACATCCATAAAAGGAAACTCCCTTCTTGACCTTCCCAAAAGGCAGAGAGTATATATTTTAGAGGTAAATCATCTGATACGTGGTCATACACATAGGAATATTCGTAGTGGTGATTGTACATGGCATAAAATAGCAAAGCAATGAGACTTATCACCGAGACCCCATGTGAGATGAAAGATATTCTACCTAATCGGTTCCAACTGTCAGATTCTGGTAACTGTCGATTTTTTACCGAAAAAAACCAAAATAAGGCTGCCAAAACAGCACTCACAAAACCCAAAATAATAAAGAAATGGCCTAACTGACCTATCCAAAGGCTTTCGCCAACATATATTGTTTTACCCATTGATGTGTATTATTGTCTTAATTGACCGCTTCTTTTAGTGCTATTTCTTCGTCTTTGTATTTGGATGGACATTTCATAAGAATATCAGATGCAGTAAATACATCTTCATTCATTTTACCTGTTACGACGATTTGCTCAGACATTTCAAAGTCTTGTGGTTTGGGTTGTAACAATATGACTTGTTTTTCTACATCGTCACTGTCCACCATATAAAAGCTAAAGATGTCCGGATTGTTTTCTGGATCATAGACCATAGGTTTATCTTTGGCCAGTTGACCTACTATTTTTACTTTATCTCCTGATGCAGCATCCTTAAATGACGCATAAGTACTGACATCCTTTGATATATTAAAAAAAACAGCAATTCCCGCTACTATGAGAACTAATGCAATGATGATATTTTTATTCATTTTATGATATTTAATGTAAATCTTCAAAAAGTGCAAAGATACCACTTTTTTAATAAAATTGGGAAATAATTACATGACTGCGTACAAGATATTACAGAAATAATAATTTTTTATATTTGTTTAGTAATACTGTCGCAGACAAATGTTAATGTTTTATGAAGATTTTTATATTCATAAAACACTTTAAGATTTATGATAAAATAGTGGTAAATAGAATGAACAATGAAACACATATTTAGGGTATTACTTAATTGAAGTTTCGGAGTTGTTTATTTTAGCGTTTAATTCCATTTTCACTATTCAATATATTTTATTTGGTTGTGAAATGTTTTTACTTTCTTTTCTTTTGCCTTGATGCAAAAGAAACAAAAAATCAAGCCTGCCTGACTGTCGCTAGGCAGGCAGGGCTGTTTCATTTTCTTAATGTCAAAAATGGTTATAACAAATTGATAATCAGCAATATAAATAGTCTATTTAATAAAATTAGTTATATGTATTTTGTTGATTAATAATTGCATAACAACTCCGAAACTTTAGTTACTTAATTTAGATTGTATAAACCTAAAAGTAATTCTATCGGTTATAAGTATATAATAAATACAATCCATGATTTCCATAAAAAAAATAACAAGTCCTATAAATCCATTTATAAAAAAAATAGCCTTACTGCAAGACAAAGCCAAAGAACGGAAGACATCTGGAGAATTTGTAGTAGAAGGGCTCCGAGAAATAGTCATGGCATTAAAAGGAGGTTATGCCATACAAAATTTGATATTCAATCCCTACATCACTAATTATAATACTATTTTGGAAGCTGTAGGTGAACGCCTCTTTGAGATGCATCTGGTCGAAGTCCCCGACCCTGTGTATAATAAAATAGCTTATCGCGAAGGTACAGAGGGTGTCATAGCTCTTTTTAAGTCCAAATCTCACAGTTTAGAAGACCTAGACATACCCACTGACCATGCCTTTGTTTTAATAGCTGAAGCCCCTGAAAAACCAGGTAATATCGGCGCATTACTGCGTACAGCTGACGCTGCGGGTGTAGATGCTGTCATCATAGCCAATCCACACACTGACCTTTATAATCCCAATATTATCCGTTCGTCGGTTGGGTCTGTTTTTAGCCATCAAATCGCTCAAGCTCCTACAAATGATATCCTTAACTTCCTCAAAGAAAAGAATGTTCCTATTTATTGCGCCATTTTAAGCGATACTTCTCAACCGTTTTATGACTTTGATTATACTGAAAATTGTGCATTGGTCGTGGGCACGGAGTCCACAGGACTGAGCGACGAGTGGCATGAAACCAATGGCCAACATATCATGATACCTATGAAAGGTCAATTAGACAGCATGAATGTATCTGTCAGTGCTGGCATACTGATGTATGAGGTGGTGCGGCAAAGGATGATAAAGGCGAAATAGAATATAAAGTCAATTAAGTTTTGTGAATCGCACTGCTCCATATCCTCAAAATCATCACTATTACCGCTCTCATCATTGCATTTTTATGAGTTTGATGGATTGGCTTTCGCCAGTGTCTAATATGATATTCACGATATAAAGTCCTGGCGCTAAGTGCTGCATATCTATAGTATGTACATCTGATGCCCATGCCCACTGATGTATCAGCTGTCCAGACGCTCCTGATACCATAGTTACTCGTGCATCATGGGGCAACTCTAATGTAGCTAGACCGGTGGTAGGGTTGGGATATATTTTGATGTGGGGCTTTTCAGGAGGTATGTATATCATAGATGAGGTCAACGATGGGTCACATATCTGCTCCTCATCCACTCTATAGTGTGGATTATTCGGTAATGAGGAGTTTTTGTTGTGGAAGGGGAGCGATATACCTATCTTTTCTAAGTTGCAATCTCCACCTTTCTCGTCTGGATTATGAATGACATGTAGAAAGGGCTGAGTAAATCCAATACTGATATAAATCTTGCAATCTGGAGCCAAAATACTCCTACTAAAATTGATTCTAATTCCAGCCGAAGCTACTCGAAGTAATGTATCAATCAAAATCAATCCCTCCGAAAGATTGGGTGCTTCTAAATCTAATTGATAAAGAGAATACACAGATGACAAATAAGCAAATCTACTATTGGGTGATATAGTGACACCTCCTACACCGAAACGAAAGTCTTGTTTGATATCATAGAGTGCTCTGTGATTGGATAGTAAGCCTGTCTCCCTATCGAAATCATATATGTGAACACCTTCATATATATCATGCCACATGTGAGTACTGCCGTCTGGGCTAAACACCGCTTGGCCTATTGTGGAAGGCCCAACGCTGCCTATCTGGTACTTATCTACATATGATATACCCGCCTCATCCACTAAAAGCAAGTGGTATTCGGGCTTATTTAATGACCAAACTATTATCCACCATCTGATGCCGTCCGCGTGCTTATAGGCTGTACTATAGCCACCGGCTAATTCTAATTTATCTTTTATAAGGATATTTTTTTCAACCACTCTGCCCATGCCAGCATTGTATGACATATCTATCACGCTGTATTTTAGCTCTGGAAAATGGGGAGGTGCATTTAAGTTTTTAGGGCGGTGAAATAGAATATACTGATCATCCGCATAAGGAAATGGCAAAATAAGCATAGTATTTATACATCCGTGAAAACTACGAACACCCGAATTACAGAATTCTCTGTGGTAAGGCCCTATATTGATGCCATCCCCATTGTCCATCATTTCATGGTTTTTATTGGTAATGCTGCATCCATTGGTGTAAAAGAGTAATTCTCCAGTTTTAGGGTCACTGATAGAGACATTAGAATCCATACTGTATGGGAGACCATGAGGTGTGATGGCAGGAGGTCTGGTAGAAAAATGGAGGATGCTGCCCTCCGCAGCATCCTCATATCCTAGTTCTGGAATGTCAGTATAATTGTACCCTAGTACCCAGGTATAGTCATACTTAGACTGAGCAATGAGGCCCATCGCACTGCTCCATATCCCCAAAATCATCACTATTACCGCTCTCATCATTGCATTTTTATGAGTTTGATGGATTGGCTTTCGCCAGTGTCTAATA
Organism: Saprospiraceae bacterium; assembly: GCA_036782555.1. GTDB lineage: Bacteria > Bacteroidota > Bacteroidia > Chitinophagales > Saprospiraceae > OLB9. Next base: position 9,316 of record DAIPYV010000066.1, on the reverse strand, counting down.
TGATATTCACGATATAGAGTCCTGGTGCTAAGTGCTGCATATATTATAATAGTTATTGTATTACAAAATTAGTATAATTATTAATAAAAATCAATTTTTTGATATTTTATTTTAAAAAAAATCAAAATAACACTTCAACGATAACACAAAAGATTTATAAAACTCTTGAAACCGCCATTTAAAAAGAATATATAGAGGGCTAGTATTCAATCTTTCCACCTCGAAACATTTTTTATTTTTATATACAAGATATATCTAAATATAATTACAATATATTCAAATGTTTCTATATCTACAATTATATAAATTTACATGACAACATATTATGCATGATGAAAAAGTTATATAAAAGTTAAAAAATATTTTTTATTTTCATAATAAGTCTTACCTTTGCAGTCTGTAATGGTACAAAGCGTGTTATTCAGAAAAACCACCGATTAATTTTTTTTTAACCCAAATCCGATTTTATGAGTATAAACGATTACACCCCAGTAAGCGTTAGTAAACGCAGTATGAGTATTTCTCAAATTTTGTCTTCTCAATTTGAGCCGCTTCTTTTAAGTTTCTTAGTTTTAGCTGGAATCATAGGTTCATCGTACATCTTAGGTGAAAAACTATTGATAGAATCCACTTCATTGGCTTCTGTTCAAGGGGGAAATCCTGAAAAATCATCAATAGCTGCCTTGCTTGTTTCATCAGATAAAGAGAATGTATCTAAAGATTTTAACGAATATCTAACTATTGATAAAAAAATCACAGCAGGGGAAGAATTTAAAATGACCTTCCTAAAAGATGAAAGGGCTTCACGCTATGTTATGGAAATGGGTGATGGAATGAGATTGATCATCACACAAAAGAACCTATACTATCAATACAAAGAGCCCGGAGTATATTATATCGAGCTGAAAGAAATAAAAGATGGCTTACTGAATATCGTCGGTACCAAAAAAGTGAAAGTAAAATAGTTTGTACTAACATATATAATATTATAAAAAAGCTCCCAATAATAAATTTTATTGGGAGCTTTTTATTTTTTATCGATATTATTTGGTGGTTATGTGATAATTGATTTGATTTGTCCTTGATTTATTAAATAAACGTCTATGCAAGTATATATTGAACAAGTTGATTTTGGAACACCGGAATGTGATGATATTCTTCGGCTCAGATACGATATACTTCGTAAGCCATTGAATATGGAGTTTGAAGTCAGTGACATCGCTGAAGAATACACGGATATTCATTTAGGTTGTTATCATGCACATCATCAACAATTACTAGGGTGTCTCTTGCTTAGACCCGTAGACAACCACACTATGAAAATGCGACAAGTGGCTGTAGATGAAGCTTATCAAGGAGGTGGAATAGGAAAAATGCTCGTCAATTACTCTGAAAAGCTGTGTAAAGCACATGGAATACAACAAATAAAGCTCCATGCCCGTATGAATGCTGTTCCATTTTATGAAAAAATGGGTTATCTCAAGAAAGGGAAACTTTTTAAAGAAGTGGGTATAGACCATTATTTAATGTACAAAAATCTCTAATACTAATGAATAGACGAAAATTTATCAAAGATACAGGTCTGACAGGCATGTCATTTTCAGTTCTTCCTCATCTTGTCATGGGTAATACGCTTTCTAAAAGCAATAAAGTCAAAATGGGTTTTATCGGTGTGGGTGCACGTGGTTTATCTATGATGAACTTAGCATTAAAACGGAATGACGTTATCGTCACAGCATTGTGTGATATAGATCCTATTACGCTCAATAAAGCTCAAAAATATATTTCCAATGCAGCTCAACCCCAAGCAAGACTTTACAGCGGTCATCAAGAATCTTATAAGGAATTATTATCGTCATCCGATGTTGATGTGGTATTTATAGCTACTCCATGGGAGTGGCATACCCGCATGAGTGTAGATGCGATGTATGCTGCCAAGGCAGTAGCATGCGAAGTATCAGGAGCCACCAGCTTAGAAGAGTGTTGGCAAAGAGTAAGAGCGTATGAAGCGACCAAGACACCATTTATGATAATGGAAAATGTATGTTACCGACGAGATGTAATGGCGATATTGCAGATGGTGAGACAAGGCATGTATGGCGAGTTAGTACATCTGGAAGGAGGCTATCAACATGACCTGAGAGAGGTGAAGTTTAATGATGGTATCAATTACTACGGTGGCGGTGTAGAATTCGGAGAAAAAGGCTACAGCGAGGCCAAGTGGCGCACGACACATTCCGTATATAGAGATGGAGACTTATATCCGACCCATGGTATAGGGCCCATACATAATATGATAGATATCAATAGAGGCAATAGATTTGAATATTTGGTCTCTATGTCTTCTAAAGCACGCGGTCTGCATGACTATATAGTACATCACCCCCAGGGTGGCCCGGATCATCCCAATGCCAAAGTGAATTTTAAGTTAGGGGATATTGTGACCACTCAAATCAAGACCTTTCGAGGGGAAACAATTATCTTGACGCACGATACCAATTTAGCCAGACCCTATTCCTTGGGGTTCAGGGTACAAGGTACACGTGGGATATGGATGGATGTCAATAAAAGTATGCATATCGAGGGCATAAGTCCTGCACACAAATGGGATCTCGCCGATACTTACCTCGATAAATACGATCATCCGCTTTGGAAAAAGTATCATCATCTGGCAAGTAGTGCAGGACATGGTGGCATGGATTGGTTTGTACTTAATGCATTTGTAGAAGCATATAAAAACAATGAGCCTATGCCTCTGGATGTCTATGATTATGCCTCATGGGCAGCCATCACCTGTTTGTCAGAACAGAGTATTACCCAAGGCAGCATGCCTCAGTATTTTCCTGATTTCACTCGGGGGCAATGGATGCAAAGACAACCTAGTTTTGCTTTGGATGACAGGTATTAGAAGAGCTGATGTAGTCAAATATATAATGTCAATTTTTACTAGATTAGACCAGCGTATGAACAACAGATTGAGTTTTAACGTTGTTGTCATGTGAATAAATACTGTTTAATAGTTTGATACACAATATACACGACAAATTTATAAAAGAGCGACTACAAGTACGCCAAAATGCTATTGATTTTTTAAAAGTAGCTATATCTGGCTTAACATCCTATAAAATCCAGTGGGATACTTTGAAGTATTTGCCTACTTCTTTTGTTGATGAAAAGTTAAAAGAGCTTTTTGCAGACATCGTATTCAAATGCCAACTTGAAGATGGCAAAGATGCTTTTTGTACTATAATCATAGAGCATAAAAGTTATGACGATCCTTATGTTGCTTTTCAACTTTCAGGCTATATCACACGGAGCTACCTTCAACAAATTAAAAATAAAGAAAGTCTCAGTATTGTTATCCCTGTGTTGTTTTGTCATCATAGTAAGAGTTATGATTATAAGGAAATGAATTGCTTTTTTAATGATTATCTAGACGAGTTTTTAGAATTTGTTCCAAAGTTTAAAGTGGTTATTTTTGATGTGCACAACCTTGATGATGAAGTGATAATCAACATGCGTAATGTGGCCATAAGTACGATGCTTCTCACACAAAAACATATAAATAGTCCTTTAGAGCTATTAAGAAAACTAAATAAAGTTTACGAATCTCTGCAAACCCAAGAAGAAAGGAACTTTTTTGATTCAAATTACGTTTATATCACTTTAATTGCAGAAAAGAAGAAAATCAATATTATTGAAATCATCAAAAATGACATTGATAAACCTCTAAATAAATATTATATGACACTCGTAGAAGAATATAAATTACTTCTTCAAAATAGATATAAGGAAGAAGGAAAACTTGAAGGGAAGCTAGAAGGGAAGCTAGAAAGCAGACTAGAAATGGTATTGAAGTCATACGATAACGATTTATCTATTTCATTGATTTCTAATATCACAAACATGTCCGAACAAGAGGTGACAGAAATTTTAATGGCTCATGGTAAACTTGAGCCTTAAAAGAAGACAAAAAAATAGGGGTCTATTCGTTCAATGAATCAACTTACTTACTGTCATCATCACATCAAAGCCCCAATAATAGTCGCTGAAAATAAGGAGGCTATAGTGCCGCCTATCAAAGCCTTCATACCAAATTCGGAGAGGGTCTTTCTTTGACCTGGAGCTAAGGAACCGATACCACCTATCTGTATGCCTATACTGGCAAAATTGGCAAAACCACAAAGCATATAGGTGGCCATTATTACAGATTTGTAATGAACAAAGTGTATAGGGCTGTCGGGATTTTTCAAATCTGCCAGTTGAGTATAGGCAACAAATTCACTCGCAGCCAATTTGATACCTAAAAGTTGTCCCATGGTCGTGATATCTTCTTTGGCTACACCTATGAGCCACATCAAAGGGGCAAAAATAAGTCCCAAGATAGTTTCGATAGATAATTGTGAATAGTTAGTATAATATGAGATAGTGCCATTGATACACACTTTATTGTCTATAGCTCCCAGAGACATTGAATATAAACTTAAATCACCAGCCAAACCTAAAATATGATTTATCATGGCTATAAAAGCGATAAAAACCAGCAACATGGCCCCTACATTGGCCGCTAGTTTAAGGCCTTCTGTGGTACCATTAGATATGGCATCTAACATATTACTTCCTATATTATCGTAAGAAACTTGTATGTCAGTATTGATACTTTCGGTTTGGGGATATAATATTTTAGAAATAACTATCGCACCCGGAGCTGCCATAACAGATGCTGTTAATAGATGCTTTGCAAATTCTAACCTCATAACAGGGTCGTCACCACCCAAAAAGCTGATATAGGCCGCTAGTACAGCGCCTGCCACTGTGGCCATACCCCCTATCATAACCAATAATATCTCTGACTTATTCATTTTTTCTAAATAAGCTTTGATGAGCAATGGGGCTTCGGTTTGGCCTAGGAAGATATTACCTGTCACAGATAGGCTCTCGGCCCCAGATATTTTTAATAAACGTGTAAAAACAATGGCAAATACCTTGACAACTTTCTGTATGAATCCTAAATAAAATAATAATGAAGTCAGTGCTGAAAAAAAGACTATTGTCGGCAAGACCTGAAATAAAAATATAAAACCAAAACTCTCTACATTCATCATATCACCCAATAAAAAGGTACTTCCAGCTCTAGTAAAATCCAGAATTTGGACAAAAATACCACCTATAAACTCAAAAATAGATTTGATAAATGGAACCTTCAAGACACTTAAAGCCAGCACTATTTGAGCTAAAAGTCCGATTCCAACAGTCTTCCAATTGATAGCTTTCCTATTGCTACTAAACATATATCCTATGGCAATCAAAACGGTCATACCTAATACTCCTCTGCCAATACTTATTAAAAGCTCCATAAAATAATATTTGTATTTTTTAATTGTAAATCCTTAGTAACTAACTATAACTTTTTTAATTTTGCCGCAAAATAGATAAAATTATCTAATACAATCTACACATGAGTCTAAAAAATTCAAATTGTTTCATAATCGGTATATCTGGAGGAAGTGGTTCGGGTAAAACATCTTTTATAAAGGATCTTAAGAATATATTCACTGATAGGGAAGTATGTTTTGTCTCACAAGATGATTATTACAAACCTAGAGAACATCAGAAAGAAGATAATTATGGTGTCAAAAATTTTGATTTACCTGAATCAATAGAATTAGATGAATTTTACTTTGATGTCGTCAAACTATCCAACGATATGGAAGTGCAAAGAGAGGAATACACTTTCAATAATTCTGAAAAGGAGTCTAACACTTTGATTTTAAAACCAGCTCCCATCATCATACTTGAAGGTTTATTTGTTTTTCACGAACCCAAACTCTTTGATTTGATGGATTTGAAGATATTGATTCATGCTACAGACACCCAAAAAATAATCCGCCGTATCAAAAGGGACAGGGTAGAGCGTAACTATCCACTTGAAGACGTGCTATATAGATATGAACACCATGTGCTTCCGGCGTTTGAAGCGTATATAGCCCCTTTTTTCAATAAGGTTGATCTTGTCATTAATAATAATAAGTCTTATGATATGGGCAGAGATATGGTTATATCCTATTTAAAATCTCTTATAGCTAAGCCGAAAGGTTAAGATGCTTATCTTAATTCCATTGAATAAATGACTACAAATAGTCTTGTTGTGACAAAGGTCATTTTGCCCATTGATACGGATCAGCTTATATTAATTGATCAGACACTACCTTTGGCTTGTGAAACATATTTATTCATATTAAATCAAAAAAAAATGATAAAAGAAGTAACAGGTGATATTTTACTTACAGAGTGCAAAACTATAGCGCATAGTGTAGCGCCTATGGATCACTTTGATAGTGGGTTGGCTTTGAGTTTGCGCGAAATGTATCCATCTATGACAAAGGATTTTCGTCATTATTGTAAAGTCTATCATCCAAAACCAGGTACAATTTGGTCTTGGGGAGGAATCGGCGGAAGACAAATAGTTAATCTCATGGCTCAGGAACCAGCTCCATCAGAAAAAGGAGGTCATCCAGGAAAGGCAAGTATGAGTAATTTAGATCACTGTCTAAAAGAATTGGCAAAATGGATAGAGGCTGAAAAAGTAGATCAAATAGCCCTTCCTAAATTGGCTACTGGCGTAGGCGGGTTAGACTGGAAAGATGTAGAGCCTTCTATCCAAAAACATTTAGGGGATTTAGGTATTCCGGTTTATGTTTATACGACGTATGCCAAAGGTGTCAAAGCAGAAGAGAGTTAAACACAAGAAAATTGTAAAGTGTAGGAAATCTCAATAATAAAAAGTTTGTACATATTTTTTGTGCAAACTTTTTTATTATTTAAAACCTCATCATAAAATCATTGAGATTGACTTGGCTGTCTATTCCTATTTTTTTTCTGATTCGGTACCTTCCTATTTCTACACCACGTACAGAAATATTTAATAGTGGTGCTATCTCTTTGGTTGTCAAATTCATTCGTAGATAAACGCAGATTTTTAAGTCCTTAGATGAGAGATTAGGATATTCCGTTTTTATTCTTGTCAAGAAGTCATTGTGAGCTTTATCAAAATTTAGGGCAAAATTTTCCCAACTGTCATCTTCTATCAATTCACTTTCTAAAAGTCTGAGCATGCTTTTTAGCTGCTTCCTGCAGGAATCGATGTCTGACTTATTCAATAATTCTAAAACATCTTCTTTTAATCTCGATAAAGTTTCATTCTTATGAACTACTTTTAGCTTGACTTGGGTTAATTCAAAATTAATTTTATCAATTTCATTTAAAAATTCCCTTTCGTTAGTATTATTTTTATGTATATAATTAGTATTGCTTGGATCCATGCTCCCTTTTGCTTCTTTTATATTTAAGTTACTATTCATTGATTTTTTTGTTTTCACATATTTAAAATACCACAGGATGGCAAGTATTAAAACTAAAAATAGTGATATAATCCATATATTAAATATTGATGTAAATGATATCCTAATGTAAATAGTATTTAAGTATAGCAAAACATTATGATTCAAAACTATTTAAAAAGCCTAACAAATCATCATTGGGGCTTATATTCAATTTTTTTCTTAATCTTGACCTTGTGATGTATATACTTGATGGTAGTACATGCATTATGTCCGCTATTTCTTTCGAACTCATACCTGTTTTAAGATAGACACACAATCTTAAATCTTGTGAGGTCAATTGTGGATATTTCGTTTTAAGATTCCTAATGAATTTTTGATGAATTTCATCCATTTGTAACTCAAAAGTTTTGTCGTCAGTTTGGCTAAAATCCGATACTAAAAGATTAATTTCATGCCACTTTATATTGGCTTTAGAAGGCTGCTGCTCAGCTTCTTCTATTTTTTCCTTTATTTTGGTTATCAAATTGTTTTTATCTTCATTTTCTTTTGCAAGTTTGACTATTTCTAACCTTTTTTCTTTGATATCATTTTGCAATTGGCCTACAATGAAAATATGCTTATTTTCAGTCTCTTTTCTTAATTTTTTGTTTACTTCATTGTGATAAATAAGTTTAGAGTTCAATTGTTTTTTAGTGTAAAATAATTTGTAAATATATCCACCCATTAGAATAATTACAAACCATAAAAGCCCATTGTTCGAAAGAATAGACGTACTCAAAAAAATAAAAGTCAATACATTAAGGTCTAAAAAACCTAATATATTATTGTGGTGATATCCTATACCAATAACCTCGTTCTCAAATTTGAAATATTCAAATTTTGAAATAATATCTAATAATATCAAAAATATTTTAAGGTAAATTACCATTTTATTTAATGTAAAAAAGAGGAGACTTTGAAAATAAAGTCCCCTCAACCAAATTTACTTTACTACTTTATAATCAATTTTTCAGAATATATCTTTCCATTGCTACCTGATGCTTTCAATACATATGCCCCCGTCTGTAATGAAGCTGTTTTAATAACATTTCCTAAGCCTGCCATAACTTTTTGACCATTTATGCTTATGATTTCATATTGAAGGATATCCTCGTCTAATCTAACTATTTCACCAGATGTAGCTGGATTAGGAAAAACTTTGAGTTTTGACCATGTGATATTATCCGTATTTACAGGATTTTTATAAAAATAAATATTGTCCAAAAATATATCTCCGTTGCCTTCAAATTTGAATTGGATAACATTATTTAAATCTACTGGAGAGAAAGCTGACAAAGGAATGTCTACACTAGACCATCCTGAAGTAGGTACTGACAAATCAAATGGGGTTTCGATAGGTCCAGGACTTATTATAAATACTTTTAATTCTGTAGAATTGGCAGTCCAAAAATCTAAGTGTAAATATTCCATTTCAGATACATCTAACATGCCGTCCAGTTGTGTACCTTGATAGTTAAGGTTGCCATAACGTAAAGTTCTGTTTCCTTGTATATCAATTTGAGTAACAACTGTTGCTTGCCCCCAATTCGGATTAAAGTCCGTACCAGGTACATTATTGTAAGCATCACTAAATATAGAGATTACGTTAGCAGCTTCATGAGTCGGAGATGGCGCCGCTACCATGGGTACATTAGGGTTACCACCTTCTACTCTATTGAAAGTGATATTGTCAAAGTAAGTTACATTATCTTGCGCTCTACCATTTAAATCAAAGTCGGTAAAAATAATTATTCTCTTTAAACCGCCTACCTCAGCTGGTGGGTTTTCGGCCAAAGAAAAATCAAATGTTAGTTCTTCCCATTCATTGATTTTTGTATTGGCGACTTTTATTTCACCGGAAGACCAATCATTTGGGTTAGCTCCTCCATCAAATTTAATACCCACATCACTAATGACATGGGGAAGACGAGGAT
>DAIPYV010000065.1:0-17185 GCA_036782555.1 Saprospiraceae bacterium | reverse complement strand
TAAACTGGTATATATAAGACGCATATCCAATATTATTTTTGACGTGCATATCGTGAATATATGGGGTTATAAATTCACGTATTAGTACTGGATTTTCGGGAGTGCCATTATAAGTGACACCATTGACCACCTCTGTATCTAAGGTAAAAATCAATAAACGATTTTGATTACTTGTATTTTGTGATCCCATAATGTATAGGCGGCCTTCTTCTTTTTCAATATATATCGTATGGGCTTTCGTAAAAATATTATTGCGTTGCGTATATTGAAGTGGTGTTACTGATATAGAGTCCATATTAAAAATCAATAACCCACTACTGCAGTTGATATCACAAATAGCATACAAATAATTTTGGTAGGTCGCAAACTCCCGCCAACTCGTATTATCTCCATCATAATGAGAAACCACATGTGTAGGTTGAGAACAATCGTTGACATTATAAATATTAATCGCTGTTTTAGAACCAATGATAGCGTATTCATCACCTGAAGAGGAAGCATATCCAAAAATAGCACTGGCATCTCCCCCGGGTAGCCCTATAACATTAGACATGAGCTTCATATTAAAAGCTTGACTGTAGCACTTAAAATTAAATATGTTACCTATTAAGATAATTAAAAAACAAATTAGCTTCATAATCAATTAGATTATTGTTTAAAAAAATATTTAAAGCAAAATTACAATATTATTTAGAATTTTTATATTGTTTTCTGTTTTTTTAGCTCGAGTTCACATTATAAATGATTTACTTAAATGTGACGAATGATTATTGGATAAATTTAGAAAAATAAAATATCTCAGAATTCATTTTTTATAAAAATTATTCTATGTATTATCAGATTTATGATAACTAAATAATTTCATTACCTTTGCTCTTTTATTAGACACTATCATTTCATTATGAATAAAAAGAATATATTAATTATAGCACTATTGAGTATTTTACTTTTGAGTTTTATAGTATTCAAATCAGGCTTATTTATATCAGAAAAAGATTTAAAATTTTCGGATATCGTAATGTCACCAGACAAAAATTTGATTTTAAAATATGGTCAAAACTTCGATTTAGTATTAAATGAAGAAAAATTAAAGTCAAGGGATTCTATCACTGTCATTTTAAATAAAACCAGAAGAATAGATGCTTCCACCACATACAAACTGAATATTCCTACCCAAAATCTTCTTTTGGGGCCACATTTTGTAGATGTCACGGTGTGGAAAAATGGCAATTCTAAATCGATATCCCTACCTATCAAAATAGTCTCTGATGTGGCGGCTACACCAAGCATGTTTTCTATAGTGCGTAAGATCCCACACGATGCCAAGTCTTATACCCAAGGCTTAGAGTTTCATAATGGTGTGCTCTATGAGTCTGGAGGTCAATATGGCGAATCTTTGATACGTAAAGTCAACCCTACTACAGGTGCTGTCATCAAAAGTGTAGATGTGCCCAAAGAGTTTTTTGCAGAAGGTCTCACTATATTAGATGGTAAAGTGTACCAACTGACGTGGCAGGAAGGTATCATGATGATATATGATGGAGAACTCAACTTAATCAGCAAGTCAGGTTTTAAATCAGCTACGGGTGAAGGATGGGGTATGTGCAATGATGGAAAATCTCTCATAATAAGTGACGGTAGTAACAAGCTTACATGGGTCAACCCGGTAACCTTAATGGCTGAAAAAACAATACCTGTTTATGCGGGTCAACAAGAGGTCAACTATCTTAACGAGCTTGAATATGTAGAAGGTTTCATTTATGCCAATATTTATACCACCAACCAAATTGCCAAAATAGAGGCTTCAACAGGAAGGGTCATACATGTCTATGAGTTTGAATCTCTCAAAAAGGAAAATGCTGATGGCGAAGTATTTAATGGTATCGCTTATATACCCGTTTCTGGCACTTTTATAGTTACGGGAAAAAACTGGAAAAACATGTATGAGATCAGGATGTAGTAGGATATAAAAAAGACACACACTTTTCACAAGTGCATGTCTTTTTTTATTTGGATTTAGAGTGGTGAGTTAATATAATGCGAAAAATAAAGTCATAATTCAGAATAAATTAAACAATTAAGTTTTGGAATTATTCAACGGTTTTCTATTGACTTTAGTAATGTTGTTATTTACAATTATCAAATTCTTTTAACACCATAATGATGGCCTCAACATTAGGAAGGCCCGCAAGTCTTGTTAAAAGCGAATTCTTTTTCATCTCTTCTTTGTTTTTTTCGGCCAGTTCCTTAGCCTTAGGGCAATCTTCAACAATTTTTATTAACGCCTGACTAGGTCCTGTCAATCCATCAGTAGGATGATAAATATTGTTTGCCTTATTATAGACAAATAGATCTGGTTTCAATTCTTCTCCTGAAGAACCAATAGTTTTGGCGTATTTATACGGCGGATGAATCATAACGACTTGAGTTCTTTCAAAATCATTTATTACCTCAACTATGGCATTACTCATGCTGGTGCTCCCTATAATGGATTTAACTTTAACATCTTTAACCTCATAATGGTCATCTCCTATTTGGAGTGCTTTGGTTTTTCCATAATTTGGAGTGCCCAATTCTATTTTTCCATCTTTCAAATATGCAAATCTTATACCTTTGGGGTCTCTAAAATCAGGAAAATCTGCATTGTTTTCAAAAACGAAATAGCCCGTATCAACTTTCCCTGAACTACTATAATAAATTCCTTTTTTTACTTTAGAATGACTTTTAAGATCAACTTTGGAATTAAAATCTGGAAAATCTATAAGCTCCCCCTTTGAAATTCTTTCTTCTTTCTCTTTTTGTAAAATTTCGACTTTTTCTATTTCTTCGGAGCTCATCTCAATATTAAAAAACCTTGTTGTTCTACCCGATTTATTTAAATAGTTTTGAACTTTTTCTATTTTCTCAATAAGTTTTTTCCCATCTTTTGGGTTTTCTTTACCATTCTGAACTAAGTTGGCATATTTTTTAGCGTTATCAAAATCTTCTGACCAAAAATAAGCGTTGGCTAAATTCATTTGACAAGCATATTTTAATTTTATTTGTTCTTTATCACTACCAGAATACGTTGGTTCTTTTTTTGTCCAAAACTCTATTAATGGTTGGATTTTAGTTTTATATATAGAATTGTCATTTGCCTTTAACTCTATAAAAGCATTTTCAATCAATTCATTCATTTTGGCATATTCGTCAAATTCAGGATGGTCTTTAGTTTTTATAGTGTAGAATTCTACTTTATCCTTGTCTGGAGTCACCGAAAATTCAATGCGCAATCTCGTATTGATATCATCAATCAACTTTTTAGTTATTCCCTTCAATCCTTCTTTATTTATTTTTTCGTTATTGTCTTTAACATACTTATCAACTTCTGCTTTAGTTTTGTAAGCTTGTGTTGAAGTTCTGTTAGACACTTCAATCAAATATTCCATTAGGATATTTTTCTTAGGGTCTATTACTTTAACCATACAACTAGCACTAAAATCATAATCAGCTGAGTATTCTTTCCATGTTTTGCCTTCTTTGTTTTTTTTATCTTCTGTTTTGTGTTTTACACCACTGCTTGATGGACCAACTATAGGCAAAACTACCTGAGCACCCACAGTTTGATCTATTCTCTTGTATCCAGCAATATTTATTGAGTTTTTTATAATATTGGAAGAATATCCAATGGATTCTAAAAATCTTTCGTTACCACTAACATCAACATAAAACGAGCTAATATCACTTTGAAAACCAATTGGCGCCAATCTCATAAATTGAGCTTTAACATCGACATCAGACAGTTTAACCTTTTGAGCAGATAATATTGAAAAAAGTGAGAAAAAAAGTACAAATAGTGAGAAATTATTTTTGATTGACATTTAAAAAATTTTTGATTAAGCACAAAGGTAAAATTAATAATAAATTTGTCAATAATTTGAGTTGTTTTTATCAAATTGAAAAATATGATCCTTATCCGAACCATAGATATCGTGTTTACCTAAGTCCTTTAAGCTTATATTCTTCGCGATTAATAGATAATTTTAATATTATATTATCAAGATTATCTAACTTTTTGGTCCTAATACGCTTTCTATACAGACCTTTATTCAATATTTCGTTGTCCACTAAAAAATATGTGATTTCATTTTTTAAATCTGTCAAAATTAATCTGGGTTGGGATTTTGCATCAATTTTAAAATATATATCCCAATAATCCGTATTGTCTATCTTTTTTGCAAACAAATATAATTCTTCTTCTGAATCTCCTCTTTTAGCTACCATATCAGATTCATCCGTAATCATTAAGGCCGAGGAATCTATATCACATGGGCCTATAGACGCTAAAAAGACCGCGTTGGGCAGGGTCTCAAAACCAGGCTGCAATTCAATATATTCTCCCGCTATCATAGCTGCAACACCGTCCACCGAGACTGTTGACAATGTATTGATGCTTATTTCAGCACCTAAAACTTGTGCTTCTAAGATAGTGTTTTGCACCAATATGGTGACTTCATCACATGGGTTTTGAATTAAGTTTAATCCTTTACATTCACAATTATCATCGTACTTGTCATCAGCAGTGTACTCTAATCCATCATCACAAGGAGTTCCTTCAAATGGACATTTGACGGCTGTGAATGCAATTTTACTAATTCCTCTACATGTGACAGTATCATCAAGAGACGTAATCAATATATATTGGGCTTTGACATTAAAATCAGGTCCATTAAATCCACCATAGCCGTTTTCGCCATTTGCTAAAGGCCAAGTATAATTGCCTAAATTAATCCACGTAATGCCATCATCTGAATAATCCAAAGTCACCGATTCGAAACCACTTGTACTTTGACCCGCAACATTATAATTCCATATTTGTGAAGAAATAATTTGATATCTTTCACCTAAGTCATATTTTAACCAATGACTCCTTGGCCGAATAGGATTGGGATTGTCTGATGCGTTGCAAGATAGCCATGAAGACTCAGGCCTATTATCTATCATATCTGTAAGACCGCACTTTTCATAAGGTACATAATTGGCTAGTGGGCTATCACAGTCTTGTCCTGTACATGGGGTGCCTACGCAAGTACAGTCGGCATCATAAGCATCATTATTGGTAAATGGATTACCGTCGTCACATGGTGTACCCTCGGGAATACATGCTATATTACATTCATAATCATAGAGATAAAATGCAGGTATTCTTTTCCAAACATCAGCCGGGGTAAAAGGTGTTTGCCAAAACACGCCAAAGTGTTCTCCGCCTGAACCTTCCTTATGGTTGATTTCTATATAGTAGTATTGCCCAGCTTCTAAATAGACATTTGAGGTGGTCTGAGTTATATATTTGTTATGTTCAGTGGTATTTGTCCATCCTGTGACTCTAGCTTGAGTACTTGATTTATTGCCAGGATCGTGATCACTGCTGAGAAAAAATACTGTTTGATCATCTCCTGTAACATTAAATTTATACAAGCCTGAGACAGGAACTGATATATAGGCTGAAACTAAATGACCTATATTATTTAAACTTGAAGAATAAGGAACTCCTAAAACAGACATAGATGCACTAAAATTAGGCGTACCAGGAAATGCTGGAGCATTATACAAATCATTGAGTGACGAACCAGTGATCTCATCATATCTGAATCTTTCTATAAATCCTCTCTGACCTACACAAGAGTCACCAGTAAATGGTTGTCCTATACAATTACAATATCCATCTTCTACATCATCTATCGTATTGGGATCGTCGTCATTGCACGGTATACCTCTTTCCGGGCATATATCTGGCAAACATGCTATTCCATAAAGATATTGAGCAGTAATGATATTCCAGGTACTATTATTTAAAAAGTTAGCTCTCCAATGAAGCCTACAATGATCAGACCAACTATCATCTACATAAACTATTTCAAAATAATAATATTGGTTGGCAATAATCTCAATTTTTTGCGAAGTTTGTTCTGCAAATTTATCGTGTTCTGAAATATTGGTAGATGAGTTTGTGTAGGCTAATAATTGAAGGTTTGCAGGATCATCATTGGTACTTAAATAGAATCGCCCTCTCTCATTGCATGTGATATTGAATTCCACACTATCGGTCTGAGGAATGCGAATATAACCCGCTATACGAGCACCAAAATAATTATCAAAATTAACAGGAGCGTCTAATCTATAAATGGTTTTTTCAATATCTGCTTTTTTGGGATAATATTCATGTGCCGTGAGCTCATCTATATTTCCAGAAAATAGATTTCTCCAACACTGCCATTGCACAGACCCTTGGTCACCAGGACAAATCTGTGCCATCAATACAGATTGGAAAAATATGAATATTAAAATTAATTTTGTTTTCATAATTTTATCAATTGAATAAGCCAATAGGCATATAATTGTTAGGTAAATCCTCTGGGCATTGTGTAGAGTAAAAATTACAGATGTTAGGCAAAATATAGGATATGTCATTGGGCGACACCCCAAACCATAAAGCCAATTCAGCATAAAACTCATCAACAGAAGTAGTAGGAATTATACGACCTCTATTACTTACATTGAGCGGGTTTCCATTCAGAGCCAGTGATGGATGCGTACCAAAAATTTGTTTTCCTCTCACAGGTCCACCCATGATTATTTGATTACTGCCCCATGCGTGGTCGCTACCATTGCCATTGGACGTCAATGTCCGTGCAAAATCTGAAATAGTAAATGTCACAACATCATCGTTGACGCCCAATTCTATCAATGCCTGATTAAATTCATGAAGCGCATTATTGACTACAGGCAACATATTGTTAAGATTGGCTGCAAGATTGTCATGATGATCCCAACCTCCATAATTGACAAAATATATTTGACGTTGCGTCCCCAAGAAATTTCTAACGCTTATCAATTCAGCTACTTTTTTCAAGTCTTGTGATAAGCCAGATGTTGAAAATGTTGTGTTCAAATCATTTACATTGGCTAAACCTATTCGGAATTTCTCAATGCTTTCTATACTAGATTTGCCTAGGCTACCCAAAGTTTGTTGAAAAATATTTAAGTATTCTTTTTCCATCATATTGGAAATGGCTTCATTTCTTATATCTGTTTTATAACCAGAATCGCTCCACCATGATGGATAAGGCGTAAAACCAATATTGCTTCCTGTAGTATTTCTTGATAAAGTAAACTCAATAGTTTCGTTTCCTGCTTGAAATCTATTTTTACCACTCAATGAAATATTGAGAGCTACCTCAGGAATACTGTTCATGTCTTTTAGGATATCTGCAATTCTGCCACCTACACCAATTCCTGATCGTGATTGGGGAACAGATGTTTGCCAGTGCATAATCTGGTCTGAGTGAGAGTACAAACCTAAAGGTAATTTTTTGTTTCCTGCATTGTATTCACTTACATTAGCAATAGGTTCAATAAGTGTACCTATATTAGAAACAAATGACAACTGTTCTGCATCAAACATATTTTTAATGTTAGGCATAGCAGCATGAACGGCATAAGTACGTCCATTATTATCGTAATCCAGTGGAAGCAACTGTGCAGGATTGGCATTGATGTCGAGTGCTAAATTGCCTCTTGAAGCTAAATAATGGTTATAATTGGACGAATCTGTAGGTACCAATACGTTATGTGAGTCCCACCCACCAGAAAAAAGGATACACACCATAGCCTTATAATCATTGGGGTTGCCTAAAATGTGAGGGCGCGCAGATGCTGTGGCTATGGCCCCTAGATTGAGGACACTAGACAAAAAAGTCATGGTGCCTAAAGCTGCGCATCCTCCCTCATGTAAAAATTGTCTTCTTGATATGTTTCTTTTTCCCATTTTTACTTTTTAATTTGATATTCTGGAGATGACATGATCAAATAAATAGCCGTTGCTACTTTTTGTCTTTTTTCCTGTTCTGTATTATTAGGGAATACTTCTAACACTGAAGATATTAAACCTATAGAGGCGTCAGAAACAGCACCATTAGCCATAATCATATTTATCTTATCTAATAAAATATGTATGTTATCGTTGTGGGTCAATTCTATTTCGTCAGACAAATCTAAATTGGCTATTTGATTTGAATAGTTATTAGCTGGTTCGCCAGAGTAAAGGTTGTATTCATCCGAAACATCATTTTCAAATAGCCATCTATGCAGTCCATTGATATATCCTTGGATAGACTGGGCGTTGGTAATTTGAAATTCTGGCCCGAACAAATTAGCATCGTTGATAGGGCCTATAGGCTGAAAATCATATTGGAAGAAATTAAAAACACTAGGAGCACCTAATGGCCTTTGGCCTGTAAGAGAATAAAGGTGATTCATATCATTTCTATATTCGCCACTTTGAGTATAAGCATTAAACGCCTTATGAATTTGAAAATATCTCAACATAGGTTCTCTCAACATACCATAGTGAATATTTTCACAATTTTGACACCTTCTTGCTTCTTCATGTAATAGGATGGCTTTTACCACAGCGGTCAAATCTCCTCTTACTCCTTGCCCATTATTGATGAATACATTGGCTATGTCATTAATGTAGGAGGGTGTAGGATTAGAAGTAACCAACCTCTGGATAAGTCTAAAACAAACAAAAGGAGGTGTATTAGGATGGTCAAAGAGATTTTGAATAGCATCTTCTATATCCGCTACACCATCTACAGGATTCCTATCGGGAATTTGAAACCCATTCAATAAGTTTTTTATTCCTGGCTCATGAAAATTGTTCCACATAGCCAATGGAGCAATATAACTTGTATCATTTCGAGGTCCTCTAAAAAACTGTGTTCTATCAGCCCATGTCAATCCCGTAAAAACTTTTGAAAACTCTAGTATGTCAGCATTATTATAAGCATTGATGGGCTGTCCTTCGCTATCCAAAACTTCTGTTCCGTCATTATTTAGTAAAACTGTCCCTATTGTAAAAAGCTGCATGATTTCTCTTGCATAGTTTTCATCTGGATATGTATTGGCAGCGGGATTTGATTTTGGATTATTCATATGAGTCAAATACACCGCCATAGCAGGATTAAAAGTTATATCTGTAAGCAATTCTTTATAGTTTCCTAAGGCATTATCAATTAATATATCATAATATCTGCCTAGAGCATAAGAATTGAAATTAAAAGGCGAAATTTCAGAAATAACACATATCTCGCTCAAAGCTAAGGCAACTCTTTGTCTTAATAAATCTGGTGAGTTCATAAAGTAATTCCACCAGGCATATCTCCAAGGGCGACTGCCGACTTGAACATTAATATCGCCTGTGGAATCTTTCATTATTTGATGATAATCTCTTATTTTTTGAAGAATCGAAAAAGTTCGCGGTTGTGTTAATTGGTTTTCAATCCAATTTTCATATCCCATGTTTTTTAAGTCGTTGATATCGGTCAAATTATATCCCAAGGTGGCTTGAGATAAAAATCTTGAGGTGGCATTTTCATTGGGTAGATACCCTAAAGATGAGAAAGAGTTGTCAGGTGAGCTCTGTGAAGAATCACTACTCGTTGAGGACATGCTTGATTGTGCGCCAAAACCAATAACTATAGTGTCTTTTTGGGCTCTCAATTCAAAGAAACTCAAAATAGAAACCAAAATAATGAAAATGATGCTTTTGGGGGTCAAAAATCGTGTCATGTTATCACTATTAAGGTTGAGATGGGGTACTTTTGATAAGTTGGGCTTTGAGTTGTTGAATTTCATGAGCCTGCTCCTTATTGTCTTTGGACAATTCTATGACATACTGCCAAAGCCATTCGATTTGTTTAAGAAGTAAGGCGTCCATTTCCTTGAGTTCATATCCCTCTTGCAATAGAGTATTGACAGAAGGCATTTCTAGCAAATGTTTGTTTTTGTTGATTGAGGTCTCAACGTCAGTTAGAGATGGTGTATGGTCAAAAGCGTCATCTGACCACTCACTGGCATGCTTAAGAGCTACTTTTACGCGTTCTGTAAGAATTCCGTTTTGTACATATAGATTATAATTGCCTGGTGTCTGTATTTGTGTAGTATCACCAATGACTACTTTTCCTGAAGTTTTTAATAACATTATTTCTTGACCAGATAGGGACATTCCAAACAATGTCATTAAAAAAATTAGTGTTAAGAGGTTTTTCATTTTAAAGATTTTTATATATATGGTACAAAATTAATTACAAATAAACTTTCTCATATCATGGTTTTCCCTAAAATTTATAATTTTCCCCAAAATAATAGTTTTTTATTAAGTTCTTTTACGTGTTGAAACCCCAATATCTATACTTAATTATAGGTTATTTTCTTCTTTAGGAACTAATTATGCATTGGAACTTCAATACATCAAGTTTAAATGATTTCAATCCTTTGGACAGTCAACCACAGGGTAAATATTCGAATAGCCTAGCACCGCTTGGGTGAAGTAGATTGTTCCAAACGTACATAAGTCTTTAGACCGACGTGACAAAAAATTTTCACCCCTAAATAATAGATTAACGTAATCAATACTCTTTGTGCATAAGTCAATGTGCTTTGGGATAAAGAAAAAATCGAAGCTTAATATTTAAAGTATCTTTGGTAAATCAATAAAAACAGTTAGTGACACAAAGGATGGGACACATTCTATTTAGCCTTGGGAGGGAAGGGAATCTAAAAATCTTTCAGCTATTGCAATAGCGGCTGTGGTCTCCTCTGATATTGTCTCTCCCCACTCTATCTTAAAAGCTGAATCACTAATGAGATAGGTTTTTAACATTTTAGGGTTGATTTTGTGGGTTTTTGCCCAGGATTTCGTGACCTATTTTGCATGAAAGACATTTATACTCCTGACAGTAATGTGTTTTTAGTTCCAATAAAGCTTGAGTATCAAGCGCTGATTTGGCCGATAAACCCAAAGACTTCCATTGATATATTATGTTGTTATTTTCACCTTTTGTATCTTCCAGAAGCGTAATCGCTTTATCAATATAAACTTCTTGACCCGTTTTTTTTCCATATAAATAGAGAATAGGCGTAATAGCATTGATGATCAAAATATCTATAAACCCACTGCTCAAAGTTTTTGATAAAGATGGAGACGTTTTGCCAAATCGATAATGATTAACCCAATATTCGTTCACTTCGGTTTGAAAAATATCTTGAATGTCTTTATTTGAGGAGATATTTTGTACGGTAGAGAATAAAAAAGATACTTTTTGCATCAGACCCACAAATTGAGCTATTCTCACCGTAGGAAAATTGATAGGTCTCAACCGTCCGAACTTCCACATCACAGGGTTTACGGATTGTAAGTTGTATTTTTTTTGTAAAAATTCATACTCGTTTTTTAGGATCTGAAAGTACTCGTCGTCATATTGAGCTTGGAGCATGCCCGCCTGACCATAAAACAAAGCTTCCAAACTAGTGGTTTTGTCCCGGTTTTTGTGTACCAATGATAAAGGTGTCATTGATGCCATCTGTTCAAAAGGTTGTGTGTTGGTCTTAGCGCCAAAATATCTGGCCAGTGTAATATATAGTGTTTCTTCCCAATCTTCATTAGTTTTGCAAAAAGTCTCCTCTATGGTCAGTGATTTATGTCTCAATCTCTCTACCATCAAAGTATATTTCCAAAGATTGATTTTGTCTTTATCCAATGTGTGAATGAGACTTTGGCAAGGAATATCATCTTGCGAAGCCATCAAAAATTGATAATTGTCAAAAAAAGACTTGGGTATTTTTCCTTTGAGTTCCAGTACAGGTAAAGGGTGAATAGCATTTTTTAAAGTGATAGAAGCGTCATGCTCATAGACGACGTGCAATATCACATTGTCATAGGCTTTGTCATGTTGATGTTGGTGACGTAGCCAATCTGAGCTCAATATATGCATCTCCACATTGCCTACCCAAAGTGTGTCGCCTATCTTCACCTTGGCATTAAAGAAGTCTGGACCCGACTCAGTGTTGTATTTTCCATAGTCCAAAACCTCAATTAATATTCCATCAGTGGTCATCAAATTATTGGGTGCAATTTTTTTGGTGCGCCACAGGTAGTGTAAAAAATCTTCTTTAATCCTAGGTTGCATGAACTATTCGATTATAGACTTTGAAGGTATAATTGTAAGGATTTTTTTCATCCTTTTCATGATATTCTTCAGACTCCAGCGCCCAATCTTCCGTATCCAACTCAGGAAAAAACACATCTCCATCCGCTTCTAAATCCACTTCGGTAAGATAGAGTCTGTCCCACAAATCTATGGTCTGATCATAGATTTGACCACCACCTATGATGAAAACCTCATTTTCATCTGTGTCATGCGCCAAGTGTAAAGCTTCCGGAATAGAGCGAGCCACAAGACAATTGCTTGATATAAAAAATGGATCGCGCGTGACGATGATGTTAGTCCTCTTGGGAAGTGGTCGTCCGATAGAGACAAAACAGTTGCGCCCCATAATAACCGCTTTATTGATAGTAGTTTTTTTGAAATATTGCAAGTCCGCTGGCAAATACCAGGGTATATCATTATCTTTCCCAATGACTCGGTTTTTATCGGTGGCTACTATGCAAGATATAGTCATATTTTTTGTTGTTAATACGGTAATTTTTACCCTTTAAAAGTGATTAAACGTTGTATACGATATTTTGGTTTTGAGGTGACATAATTTTTGTGTTACTTGGGCAAATTTTATTAAAAATCAAAAATAAACAATACAAGCGTAATTTATTTTCTATTATGGGTACTAATTAAATATTAAGTAATTAATGACAGTAAGTTGACAAAAATGGCTTTCATTTCGCTTTCTACTTTTTGAAAATATACATGAATATTTGGAGAAATCAGTTTTAATTTAAATAACGATGAAAACAATTAACAATAACCTCTTTTTTTGAATCAATACTCTCCTCCTCTCACACCACAATTCTCTCCTTGAACTCTACTAAAGGGTCTTGCCCTATAACAGTTTCTATTTTTTGTCGGTACATATTGGCCACTTTACGATAAGCTGGACTTTTGAAGTGGATTTCATTGTCCCAATCTTTTGCTTCAGGAAACATTCCGCGAAGGTCTATATGATGAAAATGAGGATATTTTTGGTCCAATCCCTTCAACATTTCATTAAATCCATCGACGAGGTATCGGATGATTTTTGTTTGGTCTATTGTATCTGTAATAGCTTTTTTACCCATAGCGGGCTGAATCCATGGGCCTTTGATATTATTGAATATGAAGCTATAACCTTTGCCGTTGATTTTGGCGTAGTCGTAGCCATCCATGAGAATTTGAGCCGCTCTATGTGTATTGTGCACGCTTTTGATAAAAAACTCTATGGCGACCTCCATTTGTAAAAGTTTTTCGTCGAAAATCACCTTATTGATGAGAGACTTAGGTTGGCTGTGCTTATGATTGAGATATGTAATCATTTCAGAGCCGACTACATCATTGCCTCCTGCACTGAAGAGCACTATTTTAGGGAGGTATGTACGAATGGCATTAAGCGTTTTTTGTAATGATAATGGCCCAGGATGTGAAATACCTGATGGGCTATTCGCTACTTTATTATATTCGGACCCAAAGACCATATTTTCAAGTGTGTCGCCAGCTTTAGCAAAACATTGAATTGCATATCCGTCTTTTCTGAGGTAGTCAACAATGTCCTTTTTGAGCGGATAATCAAACCATGAATCGCCTTCTGCAACAATGGTGAGTGCCTGTGGATAATTTCCTGAATTAAGTCTTTTGTCCGACAGCACTTCTTGATGGTGTTTGAATTGCTTTAGGGTTTGTGCCATGATGATGTTGGGTTTATTGTTTATAACGTATTCAATTCTTCATTGATTTCGATGGAAAGTATATTTTTGTTTTGCTCTAGTTTTTTAAATTCCTTTTTCGTTAGTTTTAAATTTAAGATGTTTTCCATTATCTGAGTATAATTTTTTAATTTTAACTGATTGGGATCGGCTCCTTCTTTAAGAACTAGGATCACATCAAAAATTTTATTTTTATCTTTCTTGTTTTTCATGTTTTTTATATTAAGGTAAAGCAACGGATTATAGACTAAATCCGTTGCTTTAATAAAGAAAATCAAACAGCTCTATCGCAATTAATTAAGCCTGAACCATATGTAATATCATATCCGCCTGGCCCGAGGTCAATACATGTTGAAGCTATTCTGCGCTTGACATTCAATGGAGAAATAGTTGGATACCTTTGAATAATTAATGCCGCTAATCCCGCTACATGTGGGCAGGCCATGCTAGTACCGCCCATTGTCTTATAACCATTTTTTAAATAGGTTGAGTTTATGGCTACTCCTGGAGCGACACAAGTTACTTGGTTCCATGCTGGCGTTTGTCCACCTCTTGATGAAAATGGAGCTATGACACAATTCCTATTAATAGCACCAACTGATATAGGTGAAGCTAATAGATCATTATTGATAAATGAATTTGCTGGTGCACAGACCCATGGGAATCTTGAACCATAAGAATTTCCTGATGCAACGACAACTGTTACCCCATTGGCTTGACATCTTTTTACTGCGGTAGCATAACTTACTTGCGGTCCACTCAATCCTCCCAAACTCATACTTGCTACTTTCATTTTATTTCTAACACACCATTCCATGCCAGCAATTATCCAGCTTGTCATACCTCTGCCGTCGTTACCTAATACTTTTACTGCAAAAAGCTTAACATCAGGGGCTACTCCTACAACACCGATTTTATTGTTTTTAGCCGCAGCTATACCTGCACAATGAGTCCCATGGCCATGGAGATCATCATAACTAGTCGATCCAGGAATAAAAGAAACGCCCCCTGATATTTTCAAATCAGGGTGTTTTGTAATACCAGTATCTAAAATAGCTAAATTGACTCCTTTACCTGTTATCCCTTTTCTCCAAGCATTCGGAGCTTTTACAAGATTGATATTCCATGGAATGTTTTGAAATATTCTCCGTGTAAATTGACCATCCGTTGTTTCTTTTTGTCTTGGAACCAATGTTTTGGCATCAAAAAAACTTGAAATGATGTCAAGAAAAGCTTGTTTATATCCATCTTTGTAATCGCCCAATGAAGCAAACTCATCATTTTCTAATACGTCTTGATCCGCTTCTAATAGAAAAAGATCTTTATACTGTTCATCCTCTTCTAGTTCATTCTTAAAAGCAAACATCTCCTGGTCCTCTTCAACTGCCATCACATTAGGGTTTTTGGCTAAATTATCAACTTGTTTCTCATCCAATTCTAACGTCGATACACCTAAGTTTTCAAAATGTAAAATATCACTTTCTTTTGGTGTTTCATTCGTTTCTAAAAAGGCAACACCTTCTTTACATTTACTTTTTGCTACTCCTAGGATTTGAGAAGCATCTTCTGCAGAAATACTGCCATCATGGTAGGTAACAATATACCTTTTTTTTGAATTCATATTATTGTTTTTTGAAAATTTTGTTCCTACTCTATTATCTTTGGCTTTTCGGATTCCGCCCAAATTAAATAACGTTATTAAATTACATCACAAAGATACTATTGCCATGCTGAATAAAACAATATAACTTTTGTTATATGCCCGGTTTAAAAGAATATAATATCTATTTTCTGACATTAATACCATATTACTTACACGCGGAATTACTATTGCAAAACATTATGAAACAAATCTTCAATTAGCTGTCATTTACATGTTTACATATAAAGAGTATAAACAATGTCTTAAAACTGTCATTCAAATACATTTCTATCTGTTTTTTCAACAATTTTTATTTTTAAAAAAACTTTCTGTTTTGCTTGTCACAATAAATTTTATTTTTACCTTTGAGATTAAAATAGAATTTATTTCTGTTTACTGACATTGTATAAAACATTCTTTTGTTATCTCCCATCTTGCGAATAAAATCATCATAAATCCATATAATTTTGATATAGTGCTTTGTGCACACTTATTATTTTATCACTTTTATAAATTTTATGACGATGAAACACTTTTTCTTCTTTTTAAGCTTTTATTTTGTATTTATTTTGTCTATCCATGCCCAATGCATATCCAATTTTACGGATAGCAATTCCGCATGTGATACGCATGGTGAGTATTACAAAACCATCAATTTTGATGTATCCGGCATGCCTATTGGACCTTTTACAGCCTCTTGGATGATAGGTAATCTCACCTTGACAGAAACATTTAGTCTCACTGATTTGCCTCTAACTATTGGCCCATTTCCTGGAAATTGTAATGCCCAAAACATCGCCATTGCCAATAGCAATAACAGCTGTACTTTCTCTGCCCAACAATTGATGGGCCAATGTTGTACTTCTTCGCCTTGTTCATTAGATAACTTAGACCATTCTATTGAATGTAATGCTGATGGTACGGCTTATTATAGGATCAACGGTTTGGATGTCACTAATGGCTCAAGTGTAGGTGGTGTAGTTTATCTCATAAATAAGACAAATAATGTTTTAGTAGATTCACTAAATTTCCAATATTCAGATATACCTCTTGATTTAAATTTTCCTAATTATACCATAAATGGTCAATGTTTAGAGTCAATTTATAGTATAATAATTTTTGACCAACATAGAGATTGCGCCATTGAGACTGACGTGGAAAATGCATATTGTTATAGAGAAGATTGGTGTGAAATAGAGCATGTCATCAGTGATTTTACGGGTGGGTGTTATGACGATGGCACTTTTGATTTGTTGGTCACCATTAGTAACATCTACACAGGAAATGTTTTTGACCTATGGGTTGAAAGTCAATTTATAGGTCAGTTCACATCCTCTCCTGTGAGTTGGTATTTTAATAATTTTACAGTTTTCAACTTTACTCCTCCATCCAATAGGCAATACTTAACAGCAACACTTTGTGTAGCAGGCGATGCTACTTGCTGTCAACAATTTGAGATATTTAATTTATGTTATGTACCGTGCGAAATTACTCAGATTACAGCATATGCGGATTCAAGTAGTTGTACAGCAAATACTCAATTCGTCAGTTTCGAAATTGAAACCGAAAATTTTGGCGAACAAGGTTATTCAGTGAATGGTATCAATTTCCACCCGGGTGACGAACAAGTCATTGAAGTGTATGCGGATTGTGAAACGCCTTTGGTATTATTTGTAGTTGACAATGCCGACAACCAATGTCAAGGCAATTATGAATTTGGACTAGTTTGTTGTCCTTGCTTAATGGAATACAATATAGAGTTGGATACATGTTATGATGGTTACATAGACATTTTGTTTGAGATTGAC
>DAIPYV010000064.1:0-17221 GCA_036782555.1 Saprospiraceae bacterium | reverse complement strand
CTTTTAAACAAAACTATTACTGGGCTATGGGTGACAACAGACACAACTCTGAGGATTCGCGAGCCTGGGGATATGTGCCTGAAGACCACGTAGTCGGAAAACCCTTATTTATTTGGTTTTCTACCAAAGAAGGCAGTATCAGAAATGGTATCAATTGGGATAGAATATTCAGAGGCGCATCCAAAGAATAATCAAAATGTAAATTAGCATGGAAAGGTTTTTTCACTTTTTAAAATACATCAAAGCTCCACAATCCAAGACTTTCATTATTCTTATTTACATGATGGTTTGTTTTCATGTGGCGGCCCAATTGCCAAAAACAGAAGTGTGGATAGCTGAATTTAAAAACCCCCATTCTAAAGCGATTTTATTTTCATTGAGTTACCTATCTGGTTTTAATCCTGATGGTTATAACAATCAGCCTAGTTTTTTTGATTATAATGAGATATATTTGACATCAAATATGAGGCACGATACGACGACAGATATTTATGCTCTAAATATTAAAAATAAAACCATTAGACAGGTCACCGATACACCTAAAATCAGTGAGTTTTCGCCTACTAAAAGACCAGATTCAAAAGAATTTTCAACTGTGAGGATAGAAGAGGATGGCCAAGATCAGAGCCTTTGGGTATATCCGGTAGACAGAAGTGATGCAGGAAAAAGATATATGGAGGAGTATACTAATATTGGTTATCACTCTTGGCTTGACAATGATAAGGCCGCATTATTTTTAGTAGGTGAGCCCCATTTGCTAAGCTGGGCTAATCTAAAAACTGGTGATATAGATGTGATAATGAAAGACATAGGTCGATGTTTAAAAACAGAAGTGGACGGAAATATATATTTTGTCCAGAAGATATCAGCCGTACAATGGATGCTTAAAAGATATGACACAAAAAATAAAGTTATCTCTACTATCATAAAAATGCCTTTTGAATCCGAAGATTTTGACATTTTACCCAATGGAAGTTTCATTTCAAGTCAAAACTCGAAAATTTTTATTTATAATCCTAAGAAAGATTCTCATTGGCAAGTCCTTTATGATTTTAGTGATTATGGATTGACCAATATCCAACGCCCTGTTATGATGCGAGATAGGATTGTTTTTGTAGAAAATAAAAGTTAAACCCAACTCATTTATGAAAAATATAATTTTCATTTTTTATAGCTTATGTGCTATCCTACTTTATACCCAATGTGAAAGTGAAACAGAAGATAGATATTCGAAGGAAACGGGGAGAATGAAAAAACTATACCCTGCCGAAGAGTATTTTTTATCCAAACAATATCCTGATGGCACATTCAGTTTTCAAGCATATGACCGAGCTTTGAGAGAACTGAATAGTTTTATATCTAAAGCGGGCAACAGATCACAAGGCCAATGGATCGTAGAAGGTCCGGGCAATTTAGGAGCTCGTGCCAACAGTATAGCAGTAAGCCCACATGATGATCAGAGAATATTATTAGGTTTTTCTGCAGGTGGATTATGGTTGACTGAAGATGGTGGCTTACAATGGCAACCTGTCTTTGATAATAATGCTTATCTTTCTATTGGTGATGTTGTTTTTGACCCAATTGACCCTAATATTGCTTACGTCGGTACTGGTGATCCCAATATCTCTGGTTTTCCATTTATAGGTAATGGTATCCATAAGTCAACAGATGGAGGTAAAACATGGAAACATTTAGGTCTGACGGACACACGTATCATTTCACAAATAAGAATTTCGGAGCAGAATAATAATATCATCTATGTGTCAGCTATGGGCATTCCTTTTTTTAAAGACAGCAACAAAGGTGTCTATAAAAGTGAAGATGGCGGTAATACCTGGTCTCAAGTTTTATTTGTCAATGATTCTACTGGAATTTGTGATATGGTCATGCACCCTGCTGATCACAACATCATCTATGCAGCAGGATGGAATAGAATCAGAAACAACAAACAATCGATAGTATCAGGTCCTGATGCCAAAATCTATAAAACAGTAAATGGTGGTAAAAGCTGGAATGTGCTACAAAATGGATTGCCGCAAGATAATTCAAGTCGAATAGGCATTGACATAAGTACTTCCAATCCCAATGTGCTCTATACGGCTTACACTCATCAGAGTACTTTCAATCTCAAGGGAATTTTTCGATCGGATGATGGAGGAGATAATTGGACTGAACTTCCTATCGGTCAGGATGTGGGCCTTCCTGAAAATATTTATGCAGGATTTGGGTGGTATTTTGGTAAAATCAGAATCAATCCAGCCGATCCGAATGATATATTCATACTGGGAGTAGATATGCATAGAAGTATTAATGGAGGTCAAACTTGGGAGTTGGCTGTTCCACGTTGGTTTACTTATGAAGTCCACGCAGATAAACACGATTTGATGTTTGAAGGTGATCATATGTATCTGACGACTGATGGAGGTGCCTACAAATCAAAAATCAACAATGGGCAATGGGAAGACATAGAAAATATCCCTACGACACAATTTTACAGAGTCGCCTATAATCCTCATGAGCCTACATGGTATTATGGTGGTGCCCAAGATAATGGTAGTAGCGGTGGCAATCACGACATTATCAATAACTGGCCAAGAATATTTGGCGGCGATGGGTTTCAAATGCTTTTCCATCCCACAGACCCCAATATATTCTATGCTGAAACACAAAATGGTGGACTTGTAGTCACAGATGTAGGAGGCAACTTCTTTAGCTCCGCTACTAATGGCATAGAATCCAGCGAGCCCCGTAATTGGGACATGCCAGTCATTATGAGTCATCACAATCCTGATATACTTTACACAGGCACACATCGCATCTATAAAAACTCAAAAGGTACGCTAGTCGAGTGGATGCCTATCAGTGATGTAATGACAGATAATACCTCAAGTTTCTTCCAAAAAAACATTAGTGCCATAGCAGAATCAAAAACAGATTCTTTACAATTGGTAGCAGGTACAAGTGATGGAAACATCTGGTTGACAAAAGATGGTGGTACGGTGTGGAAAAATATCACATCTGGTCTGCCCTCAAAATATATTTCTGGAGTGGCTATATGGAAAGACTATGTACTTGTGACCATGACAGGCTATAAAGATGCCGACAATACGCCTTATATTTATGCCTCCAATGATGAAGGGCAGAATTGGATACCTTTTCAGTACGACTTACCCCACATTGCTATCAATAGCCTAGTCATTTTACCTGATTTAATGAACACCCTACACCCTCGACTAGTGATAGGAACAGATGGTGGCGTCTTTTACTATGATGGTACTCAAAAATGGCGAAGGTTAGGTGAAAATATGCCAGTTATACCTGTATATGGTTTGGGTTATAATCCATCCTTAAATACGGTCATAGCTGGAACTTTTGGTAGGAGCATCATGACATTTGATCTGAGTCAGATAGAAAGTGGTCCTGTAAACACGGACGATATTGAAGACATTTCATCTATTTTAAGCCTACAAAAAAACTTAATCAATAAGGGGGAAAGTATACAATTAAACAACGATTCTCAAGAAAAAGTAATAGTACAAATATTTTCATCTAATGGTTTGGTTATCAAAAACAATATATTTTCAAATGGTATCCAAACTGAAATCCCTTTAAGTAACTTACCATCTGGAATCTACTATTTAAAGGCCATGAACAAAAGGTACAGAGGCGCATTAAAATTTGTAGTGATGTAACGAGTTTTTTTCTGATGAAATCCCCATGATGCAAACATCACAAACTAATATGATTAAATCATGGGGATTCCATTTGCCCTTTGAAATAAAAATAAATTTAAACACATGAAATAAAAAGAAAAAATTTTTAAACTTAAGAATCATTTTATCATAAGTTTGGACTCCTAATATTTCCCATACTGACAATTTTATAAATAGATATATTAGAAATCTAAAAATCCATTACAGTTTTTTAATAAATTGCTTATCTTTGCGGCTTCATTCGAAAATGTCATGGCATTAGTATATTTAACACGTGTAGAAAAATTTAACGCAGCACACAAGTTGTGGATCAATAGCTGGTCAGAAGAAGAAAATTTTGCTTTTTTTGGTAAATGTGCCAATAAAAACTGGCACGGTCACAATTATACCTTGTACGTAACGGTCAAGGGCGCACCAGATCCCGTTATTGGTTTCGTCCATGATGCTAAAAAATTAAGTAAAATCATTCGAGAAGTGGTTACAGACAAACTAGATCATTCTAATCTCAATCTGGACATTGATTTTTTACCAGAAAATATGATGCCTACTACTGAAAACATGGCAGTACTTATTTGGGAACAGTTAGAACCTCATATTCAAGGGTGTCAATTGCATTGCATCAAACTTCAAGAAACAGATACGATATATGCCGAATATTACGGCGAAAAATAAAATTTATGGCTTACAGCAAAAAAGATAGATACACACAAGAAACCACAGAATCATTAGCCGCCAATTACAGTTCCATCATCGCTTCATTGGGTGAAGATGTGACACGGGAAGGTCTCTTGAAAACTCCCGAAAGAGCGGCCAAAGCCATGCAGTTTTTGACACAAGGGTACGAGCAAGATGCAGCAGCCATATTGAACTCCGCACTTTTTGCAGAAGAATACAGTGAAATGGTAGTGGTCAAAGATATAGAAGTCTATTCCCTCTGCGAGCACCACCTCCTACCCTTTTATGGAAAAGCCCATATCGCTTATATTCCTAAGGGATATGTGGTAGGTTTAAGCAAGATACCTCGTGTAGTAGATGTATTTGCACGCAGACTACAGGTACAAGAGAGATTGACGCACGAGATATTGCATGCTATCCAAGACACGTTAAAACCTTTGGGAGTGGCGGTGGTCATAGAGGCCAGTCACATGTGCATGATGATGCGGGGTGTTCAGAAGCAAAACTCCTTGACGACTACATCCGCCTTCACTGGAGCATTCAAAAAATTTGAAACACGAAATGAATTTCTAACATTAATCAGTTCTAAACTTAAATAATACTATGACAGCATTAGTTTTCCCTGGACAAGGTGCACAATTTGAAGGTATGGGTCGAGATTTAAATGAAAACTTCGACGTTGCCAAAGATCTTTTTTTGCAGGCCAATGAAATTTTGG
This sequence comes from Saprospiraceae bacterium, assembly GCA_036782555.1. GTDB lineage: Bacteria > Bacteroidota > Bacteroidia > Chitinophagales > Saprospiraceae > OLB9. Next base: position 12,115 of record DAIPYV010000064.1, on the reverse strand, counting down.
GGTTTGATTTATCGTCTATTATGTTTGATGGTACAGCTGAAGACCTCAAACAAACACGCGTCACACAACCCGCTTTATTTGTACATTCTATAGCCACCCTTCAAGCCAAGGGACAAGATACTATTTTTGAAGCTGTTGCAGGCCATTCATTGGGGGAGTTTTCAGCATTAGTCGCCAATCGATGTTTAAGTTTTGAAGACGCACTTCGCTTGGTTTTTGCCAGAGCCACGGCTATGCAAAAAGCTTGTGATATGCAACCTGGCACTTTAGCGGCCGTCTTAGGTATGGAAGATGCTGTAGTCGAACAGATCTGTGAAGAGATAGATGACGTCGTCGTGGCAGCTAACTATAATTGCCCGGGTCAATTGGTCATTTCGGGTTCGCTATCAGGAATAGACAAAGCGATAGCAAAACTTACGGAAGCGGGCGCACGTAGAGCCTTAAAACTTGAGGTAGGTGGTGCTTTTCACAGTCCACTCATGGAACCTGCCAAAATAGAATTAGAGGCCGCTATACGAGCTACCCATTTTGCCGCGCCTATATGTCCTATTTATCAAAATGTAACTGCACAACCTGAGTCCAACCCAGACCATATACAGCAAAACCTGATCAATCAATTGACCGGAGCTGTTAAGTGGACACAAACGGTACAAAATATGGAAGCCAATGGTATTACTCAGTTTATAGAAGTAGGGGGAAATGGAAAAGTTTTAGGTGGTTTAATTAAAAAAGTAAACAGAACATTAGAAACAGCGGCTTTATAAATCTTATGGAAATACAGTCAGGAAATATACTATTGGCCGAGCCCTTTATGTCGGACCCCAATTTTAAGAGGTCAGTCATACTGATAGGTGAAAACACACCTGAGGGAACAACGGGTTTTATTATCAACAAAACAATAGACCTTAAAATCCATGAGTTGGTCCCTGGCTTTCCAGAATCAAAAGCACAAATCTATTTTGGTGGACCAGTAGCTACCGATAGCTTACACTTCATTCATAACGTAGGTGACTTAGTTGATAGTACACATGAGGTATGTCCCGGTATTTACTGGGGCGGTGATTTCGATAAACTCAAATTCTTAATGAAAACAGAAGTCATCAAAGACCACAATGTAAAATTCTTTGTGGGATATAGTGGTTGGTCAGAAGGCCAATTAGCTGATGAGCTCAAAGAAGGCTCCTGGATAGTGGACAAAATGGATACAAACTACCTCTTCAAAATGAGACCATTTAATCTGTGGCAAACCATTCTGCACAAAAAGGGTAATACCTATACCGTCATAGCTCAGATGCCAGAATCTACGAGCTTGAATTGATAGGAGTTACAACGTTCGTTTCATTTATTATTCAAAAAGACTTGACGTAAAATTTAATTCCTAACCCATCACCTCATTACCAAATAAATCAAAAATATTACCACTATAGTCACGATTATGGCTACTTGGAAAAACTTCTTCTCCTGAGCCTTATCTTCGACTGACATGTTTTCTCTTTTAGGACTTCTTTTTAATTTATATTTTGACATATCTCTTTAATTTTGCCACTAAGGTACAGCGATTGTCAATACTATCAAAACAATTTGTTAATTTTTTTATAATTTTGTTGAAATTCATACAATGACATAAATACCTACATTTTATCAAAGTGAATAAAAATTAAGCCTAAAAAACACTATTTTAATCATAACTAAATAAGCAAACTCTAATTATTTTTATAAAGATACATCTATTGTTTTATATTCATAATCATATGTACCTAAGTACCTAGAAAATTAGAATTCGGCTTTATAGTCGTTTACAAGTTTTATCGCCAAATATATAAAAACTTATAAAATATTCACATTTCATTGACAATTGTTAAAAAACTAATACATTTGCTCCAAAATAATAGATATGACTTTATCACGCAGACAATTTGTCAAAAGATCTTTTGCAGCAGCTAGTACATTTTTGATTGTACCAAGGCATGTATTAGGTAAGGGTTACACTCCACCCAGTGATCGTTTAAATCTCGCAGCTATCGGGGCTGGAGGAAAAGGTGAGTCAGATATTTACTGGGCTAGTGAAATGGGCAAGCACAATGTCACGGCATGGGCAGATGTAGACTGGAAAATGGCAAAAAAGACCATTGATCGCTTCCCAAAAGCACAAAAATATAGGAGTTTTAGAGAGATGTTGGATAAAGAAAAAAATATAGATGCCATCACTATATCCACACCGGATCACACTCATGCAGTAGCTGCTATGGCCGCCATGGAGAGAGGTATCCATATCTATGTTCAAAAACCCATGTCACACAATATATTTGAAGCCAGATTGATGACAGAAGCGGCCAAAAAATATCAAGTAGTCACACAAATGGGCAATCAAGGCGCATCAAGTATAGGCGTACATCAAATGATACAATGGTTTGATCAAGGGCTGATTGGTGCAGTGAAGGAAGTCCATGTTTGGACAGACAGACCTGTATGGCCACAAGGGATACCCGTACCTTCTGGCACACACATGCTTCCGGCAGACCTAGACTGGAACGGGTGGATAGGTCCAGCTCAAATGATAGATTTTAATCCTGCTTATCATCCATTCAACTGGCGCGGCTGGTGGGCATTTGGCACTGGAGCTTTAGGCGATATGGGTTGTCACTTAATTGACCCTCCATATAGAGTCTTAGGTCTAGGATATCCTACCGAAGTAGAATGCAGTGTGGGCGCCGTTTATGTTAGAGCTTGGTCGCCAGAACACATACCCGACGGATGCCCGCCTTCCTCCACCGTGCGTTTAAAATTTGAGGCTACAGCAAAAAATCCAAGTGATATGACTATGAGCTGGTACGACGGAGGGTTAAGGCCTTTTAGACATCCTTGGATTCCTGCTGATGACGCGCTGGGTGACGATGACAGCACCAATGGCGTCATGATGATAGGCTCTAAGGGCGTCATGACTTGTGGTGTCTATGCAGCATCACCAAAAATATATTTTGAAAATGGTGAAAAATTACAGGAATCACCTGACGTCATCTCAAAAAATAAACATTACAATGCATCAGCTGATAATGGACAACAAAAAGCATGGGTAGAAGCATGTAAGTCCGGTTTTGGTAGTCAGGAGCACAAAACTCTTACATCGTCATTTGACTACGCGGGCCCATTGACCGAAACAGTACTTATGGGTAATTTAGCTATCAGAAGTTATGCCCTAAGACAGAAAAACAATCGTGGACACTGGGTCTATCCAGGCAGGAAAAAACTCTTGTGGGATGGCGCTCAAATGAAAATTACCAATTTTGATGAAGCCAATAATTTCGTATCACGACAATACAGAGATGGGTGGAAATTGTAAAATAGCAATCCATTATGTTACACAGTAACATCAAAATGTCTTTTTGGGACCAAGGATTAGACCTCTTTCAATTCTCCACCTTCACATTTATACACACGTGCAGGAAATTTATCTATGAGTCTGTAATCGTGAGTGGCGATAATAATGGCTGTCCCAAAATCCCGAGCTAAACCATTTAATAAATATAAAATGGTATCACTATTATCAGGATCAAGGTTGCCTGTGGGTTCGTCAGCTACTATCAATGTTGGATTATTTAATAAAGCGCGAGCAATGACCACACGTTGTTGTTCGCCGCCAGATAGCTCATTCACTTGATTTTTTTCCATACCTGATAGTCCTACCATTTCGAGTACTTCCAAAACACGATGAACCATCTTAGCTCTATCTTTCCAGCCAGTGGCTTCCATAACGTAAAGAAGATTGCGCCCAATAGTCCAGTCCGTAAAAAGATTAAAGTCTTGAAAAACCATACCTAAGTTACGTCGGAGTTTATACAAATCTTTTGATGGCAATGACCTCAAGTCAAAACCGACTACCTGCCCCATTCCTGACTTTAATGGAAGGGTCCCGTATATGGTTTTCAAAAAACTAGTCTTACCACTCCCGGATTTACCCACGATATAACACGTTTCAGCTTTAGCTAATCTAAAATTAACATTGTGTAAAATAAGCTTGTTGGCTTGAAAAATATCAACTTCATTAAACTCAACAACAAATTGACTTTCTTTACTCACAGATACATTTTTGCGCAAAGATACATATTTGTTTTTTTTATATTAAAAAAACAGAAAATATTATCAGTAACAGCAAAAAGTATCTCAAATATCCGCTGTTGAAAATAAAAAATGTTAAAATTGGATAAAATTATAATATTTAATAACATTTTAACATTTTATTTTCAAAAATAAATTAATTTTGTCACAGAATTGTAAATTATTTAAAAATTAAAAACATTATTTATGAAAACCTTATCCTACCTAACCATCCTATTTTCGGTAGTATTTATTATTTCTTGTCAGTCCGACGTGGATATTAAACAAAGCTACTATACAGAATCAGATCAAAAAATATTAAGTCAATATCTTGACTTACCATCAGAGCCTTTTGATTATACCATAAAATATCCCAACTACGTGATGTCCAATGTGCGTACCAATATCAATTATGATTTAGCGACATTAGGAAGAGTTATGTTCTACGATAAAAAATTATCCTCAGACAATAGCGTATCTTGTGAAAGCTGCCATAAACAACAATTGGCATTTTCTGATGACGTGCCTTTTTCTGGAGGTGTAGAAAGTCGTGTAACTCAAAGAAACTCCATTGCATTGGGATCTGTCATCAACTTTAATCTTTATTACGGTAACCATGTTTTTGGAGCTATACCATTCTTTTGGGACAACTCAGCAACAACAATTCAAGAGCAAAGCGAGCGAACTCTGGCCAATCCTAATGAAATGAATATGCATATGGGTGATGTGACAAAAAGAATGAATGAATTACCTTATTATAGGCCACTTATTAAAAAAGCATTCGGAGGAAAAATACAAATATCTAAAAACGAAGCCTTGGACGCCATAGCGGAATTTGTTAACTCTATTACTAATTATGACACCAAATTTGATAAATCTGTTGATGCACATTTTAACCAGGCTAGAAATACTGATATTGCGGGTGTAGCTTTAAATGATTTTACAGCCTTAGAAAATACAGGTAAGGATTTATTTTTAAGCCTTTGCGCCTCATGTCATGGTACAGTAGCTGGCAGACCTGGACAAACAGCCGCTAATAATGGATTGTATGTTAGTTATACAGATATGGGTGCGGGAACGGGCAACAGAGCTTTATTTAAAGTACCCACACTGAGAAATATCATGCGAACAGCACCATACATGCATGATGGTAGCTTGGCTACTATTGATGATGTCTTGGAGCATTACAGTACAGGGATAAAAAACAATCCTGGTTTATCCAACCAACTTAAAGCAAACAATAATCAGCCTAAAAAATTTAACTTTACCAATGAACAAAAAGAAGCTCTTAAAGCTTTCTTTGCCACTATGAACGATGATAGTGTGGTATCCGCGCCTAAATTTTCTGATCCTTTCGTGAAGTAAAAATTAATATAAAACAGTTTATGAAAAGTATGCTCTATCTATTTAATTTGGTTTGAGCATACTTTTTTTTTATGATACATTTATAATAAATCTACATTCAAAATAAACCTATGCGATTTTTTGTAACCCTAATAGTCGTAACAACTCTGTTTAGTTGTAGAGTGGACAGGGCCTTTCTTCCAGGCCAAGAAGGTATGGAAACTGTACATCAGGCCCAACAAGTCAAAGCAGGATTAGATATGACGGCAGGCAACGGATTATTAATGCATGGTAGTATTAATTACAGCCCTTTAAAGAATATTGGAGTGCTGTATGATACTCGATTGGCACCCAATAGTCAGTCGCATACTGTAGCAGCAGGATATTACAAAGCCAAATATAAAGTAGAGACTTTGCAAGACAGTAACGAAAAAGATGTCAATGTGATTACTGGAATACATTGGGATGTTTATGGAGGTGCCTCCTACCTTAATACACATAATAGTATTGTCAATCTAGGTTTTAACACAGATTTCTTTACAGGAAATACCAGACAATCTTTTTATGAATTATCTTGGCAAGGAATGAGATACTTCGCTCAAGGAGGGGTTCATATTAAATCCGCCCATGTAGGTATAGACGCTATCATTAGACAGTCTTGGTTAGAAGCGAGACAGGTGGGAGTCTATGGACTTAATCCTGCAGAAGGGATGACACCTGAAAAAGACCTAGCTGATAAAAATCCAAGACCTTACACTGAGATAGGTTTTAAAATGAATTTTGGCAACTTTAGCACACCATTTTATTGTGGTTTTGTGACGAGGTTGGGAGCTGATACAGCTTGGACCAAAACTGCATATGCACATAGTATAGTATTTTTAGGTGTTAATTTGGAAATAGCTAAGTTATTTAAAAAGTAAATATCAAGCCCCATTCTTAAAAAATAAAGTCTTAATTGAGGGGTTTTTCGTAGTATTTCAGTTCCCAATAAATTAAACCCATCAAAATCAAATATTCAAAAAATATCCAATAATACTTTTCTCCAATGTGAGGAAATGAATAATGCGTATAACTCCCCATAACCAAAAATGACCATACAATAGCAAATTTTAACTTGGTAAACATCGAAAATCCTAAGGGTAATAAAACGTACCATGGATGGACTGTCGTAGTCAATAGTAAATAAATAGTCCATATAGCTAAGCCCGCGTAGCCAAAATACTTCATTTCTGCAAATCGGTCATCCAATGATGTTTTTAATATCATATACAGAGAGCCTACTGCCAGCAATGGTCCAATATAAGAGATGAGATTATAACCAGATATCCATAAACCTAAACTTCTCAGGAGATAGTATATACTGGCATTAAATTCAAAACTACGAAAATATAAATCTACACTATTCAAAATGGAAACACCATTAAAACTCAATAAAAGAGGTAAAAATATGAGCATCAATGAAATAATAAGACTTCCAACCCATTTAAATTGTCCGCTTTTAAAGGAAATATGTAGGAAATATGGAATTAACATCAAAGGCAGCAATTTTACCCCGATAGCTATGGCCAAAAATGAGCCACTCAATAGATGCTTATTAATTAAATAATAATAAACTGAGATGATAATAAATACAAACATCACCAACTCGAAGTGCACATTGCCATAAGACTCTATGATTACCAATGGATTCAGCCACCATATAGCCAATTGACTTCTATTTATATTTAGAATATTGAATAATCTCAATATGTATATTATGCCTATGACCTCCACACCTAAAATCAACAGTTTTAATATAACAGAAGCTAACTTAATATCACCCATAAAGGCAGAAATTGCAAAGAAAAGCTGATTTATAGGTGGATAAATAGTGAAATAATCCGGTGAGTTGAGCTGTTGATATAAGTTCTCATTCAAAGCTGCAATACCTAGGTCCAAAGCCTCTTGAGGTAATAAACCGTAGGGAGAAAACCCATTGACCGTCAATGAGCCATCCCAAAAAAACCTATATATATCATCCGATAAACTGGGGAAAGCGCCCAAAGTCAAAAGTCTGGCCAACAAGCCTAGGGCGAATAAATATTTAAAATCTAATGACTTATAAATAAAAAGAAAATAGGCACCCCACGCCAAGACTATCCATGGTAAAAAGCTACTAAAATCTCTTTGACCATACCAATAAAGCACCACAGTCAATGATAAAAGCCACGCAATAGCTGAAAAAACGTGGATAAAAACTAGATTTTTATTGAGCCACATGAGTCTTCATTGCGTATATAAAAATACTCAAGTAACCTAAAGACAGCAAAATATGAAATGGCATAAAATCAGTCGGTCCATAACTCAAAGACCATAAAACAGCAGCCATAAAATATAAGCTCAAAAAACCTTCCCCAATAGTGACTTTATCCCATTTTCTCAAAAAATAGGATTTGCCACCTAATGTATCGTTTTTCTTTTCTAACCCATATTTAGGTGTACGGATAAAGGGTGACTTTTGCCCAAAAAACCCTTGCAATACTGCCAATGAATTGTGTAAGGCCAATCCCATTGATAATGCTAAAAAAATCGGAAGTATTAAAACAAACTTGATGGCCATCTTCCACCATGGCTCTCGGGGCCAAGCCTCTCCTACATTAGCTGCAAAATAAACCAAAATGATGGACAATGTAGATATGTAAAAAATAGAGAATAATCCCGTATTGAGTTTTAAAGGTACTATAAAAAACATCAACGGTACACTGATGACACCTAATGAAAACACTAATAAAAACACTGAACTGGCCAGAAGATGCACCGTCGCTTGTAGCTTTTGGTGACCATTGAAATTTGATTTCCATATAGACGGTAAAAGTTTTTTGGCATTTTCAGCACCACCTTTCATCCATCTAAACTGTTGAGACTTGAGTGCAAAAATATCAGCGGGCAACTCGGCTGGTGACACTATATCTTTCAAATACGCTATTTTCCATCCTTTCATTTGCGCCCTATAACTCAAATCCAAGTCTTCCGTCAACGTATCAGCTTCCCAACCACCAGCATCTTCAATACAATCTCGTCGCCACACACCAGCGGTACCGTTAAACTGTAGCGGATAGTCCGCAGTGTATCTTCCAAATTGCTCAATAGTAAAATGGACATTAAGCTGAAAAGATTGAAGCTCCGTGAGTAAAGAGTAATCCTGATTAATATGTCCCCACCGCGTTTGTACAACTCCGACTTTCTTATCGTGAAATGCACCTAATGTTTTTTTCAAAAAATCAGCATGAGGTAAAAAATCAGCATCAAAAATAGCAATAAAATCACCTTTAGCCTTGAGCATGCCTTCTTTGAGTGCACCAGCTTTAAAGCCTACCCTATTGACGCGCGTCAAGCATTCTATATTAAATCCCTTATCTTTATATTCTAGAGTTTTTAATTTAGAAATCCCAAGTGTCTCATCTGTGGAGTCATCCAAAATATGTACCTCAAACATATCTTTTGGGTAGTCTATCATCATGATATTATCAATCAGGCGCACCACAACATACTTTTCATTGTACAAAGGTAGTTGGATAGTCACAAATGGCCATTCCTCAATTTCAGGATTAGATTCCACTATTGGAGGCTTGGCTGTCCAATACTTTATTAATAAATGCACCTGTGAAAGACAATAAAATGTAATGAATATGATACAAAAAAGATAAATCCCCAAAATGCTATAGCCCAAAATTTCCACCCACATCATCTTTATATCAATTTAAAAATTGTCCACAATATTTTATAACCAGCCATGAAAGTACCTTTAATAGTTCCCGAGACCTTGGATGTGCCTATTCTAACTCGATAATTCACTGGTACCTCACAGGTTTTAAGCTTCATTTTAGCCGCTTTGACTTGCATCTCTACCGTCCAGCCAAAAGTCTTATCTGCCATCTTCATGTCCACTAAGGCTTTATATTTTATGGCTCTAAATGGCCCTAAATCAGTAAAATGATAGCCATAAATGAGCCGTATGAGTGTAGTCGCTAACCAATTGCCAAAAATTTGTTGTGGCATCATAGAACCTTCTTGTCGCTCACCCATGGCTCTTGAGCCTATAACCATATCTATGTCTTGATCTATTATAGGTCTTACTAAAAGGGGCAATTCTTCAGGATAATCTGAGTAATCTCCATCTAAAAACACAATAATATCTGGGTGCTCAGGTAAGTTTGAAATATATTCCATAGCCGCCAAACAAGCATTTCCATACCCTTTGAGTGGCTGATAAACAACGGTAGCTCCATTTTTTTGTGCCTCTGATGAAGTATTATCTGTACTCCCATTGTCCCCTACAATGATGTGTCTGACGACCTCTTTGGGAATATCGTCTATGACTTTAACAATGGATTTTTCCTCATTAAAGGCTGGAATGATGACATCTATAATAGGGATGGACATAAGTATATTTTATTCAATATCTAGTAATTCTACATCAAATATCAAAGTAGAAAAAGGAGGAATCACATTGCCGGCACCATCAGAGCCGTAAGCTAATTCTGCAGGAATAAATAATCTAAACTTATCCTTAATACGCATTAATTGCAGTCCCTCTGCCCATCCCTCAATGACATTATCGAGATTGAGCTGAATAGGCTGCCCCCTTTGTATGGTGCTATCGAATATTTTTCCGTATATCAGAGCTCCTTCATAATGCACGATAACATTACTTTCTAAGTGAGGTCTTGTTTCACCTAACCCTTCTGCTATAATTTCGTATTGTAACCCACTGGGTAGTGTTTTTACCTCAGGCCTTTTTTTATTACCTTCCAAAAAAAATGTATTTTCCTTTTGCCAGCTTTCAGCAATATAATTTGAGAACATGGCTTGGGCTACTTCAGGAGTCAGCATTATCTCTTTATTATCAAAATAAGATTTGAACGCTTCTACAAATATTTTTGAATCAATTTGCTTGCCCCCGCGATTTAGTAAGTCATTGGCTGCTGATACGCCAGCTGCATAGGACACTGAATCTTGATAAGTTTTTAGGTTCTGCCCTATTGAATTATTAAAAAAAAGCAAAAACAACAATTTAATAATGATATATTTAGCATGCATATTATTCCTAACTTAAAATATTTGGGTAACAATTTAAAACACATAGAATCTTAACCCATTTTTATCAAAAAAGTTATAAATTGGATGAGATATATACTTTTTAAACAACCATCTATCGACCAAATATATATCCTAATCTCAGCGTAAATTCTGGTTTGGTCCCGTAAATACCATTAAAACGTAACCGATCCATACCCCATAAATACCCTCCGCCTATATGTGATTCAAAAAAGACTCTTCTACCTAGCTTTCTTTTGTATCCCACTACTGCCGACAGACCCAACCCATTATAAAATAATGATTCATAGCTCGGTGTCAATACAGAAACATCTCTATATGTCGTCAACAACGCAGTATAAAATCCAGAATTAGCATCCATCACTCTAGACAATCTGTGTCTCCTGTTTCTACCCATATAATATCTCGCTTCTACCCCCAATCTATTATTAATGCCCAGATTGATATTATTTCTACCATAAAAGCGACCATAAAATCCAAATTCCATACCTAAATCCAAACGCAGTAATACATTTTCTAATATTGGAAGCTCATAATTAAATGACGTGCCTAATAAACCGATATCAAACTGAAACAGGTTTTCAAGTGGTGGCGTATCATCTTGCAAATAAGCCGTCTTTGACGTGCTTAAAACAAATAAAAATGATACTAAAATATAATAAAATGACTTCATCCGAAATGTTATATATTGTGGTTATGATGATATATTTTCTGGCTCCATTTCCTTTACAAACAACATCAATTTCCACAAATTAAATAAAGGGATAGATGGATTATCTTTAAAAAAATTATCTTCAATGCGGTTTTCTAACTTACGATACGACCACTTAAAGGACTTTATAAGATTATAATCTCTTAATTTTTCATATCCGAGTATTAGCCTAGTTTTAGTAAGTTGACCTGATTTATATAAATGGACTAAATTCTTTACAGAAATTTCAGTATTTTTGATAAAATCAGTGTGTACGTCTAAGTTATGATTTAAAATAGGATTATCTATATGCATCAATTTAATGTCTTTCCTCTCCAAAACCTTGGCGTAAAGCAGGTCATCGTAACCATAACCTTGTACCGTCTCGTCAAAGAGAGTTTGAGCAAAAATCGCCGTGGGTATGATAAAATTATTAGAGCGAAAATTCATGTAAGGCTCTTTGTTCAGTTTTTTGGCCGATAAGGCCTCTCTTTTTGTGGCATATTTCCAATGTAATATTTTTTTCTTTGAGCGCGGTTTAGACCTAGAATAATGTGTGCCGCCACATATGACTGTATCAGGAGATAAGTGTTTTAAATAGTTTTTTATGAAATTTTTATCTTTCACCACACAGTCACAATCAAGAAACAAAATATAGTCATAATAAGCTGCTTTACCTAACCAATTTCTAATACGTGCCCGCCCCAAATTTTCAGTCATCTCAGTATAATTCACATTAATTATTGATGACAGTGACTGATTCGTTTCTTTGTATTTGGGGATTGAGCCATCATCAAAACATAGGATCTGAAAAGCAATATTGGCCTTTTGGCATTGCTTTAATAGGATATCTACAAGTTTTCTGACATCTTGATTGAATATAGGTAT
>DAIPYV010000063.1:0-17260 GCA_036782555.1 Saprospiraceae bacterium | reverse complement strand
AAGGGGCCAAAAATTATGATATACAGCTGAGTGTAGATATTGAGACTACCGAAGGACATAGCAAAAGAGTGAGCACATCCAATTTTAAGTACATGTATTGGAACATGTGTCAACAGTTGGCCCATCACACAGTTAATGGCTGCAATGTAAGAGTAGGTGACTTATTGGCTTCAGGTACGATAAGTGGACCAACATCAGACTCTTATGGTTCTATGCTGGAGATATGCTGGAAAGGTACTAAGCCAATAGCTATGCCAGGTGGTACAGAACGTAAATTTATATTAGATGGCGATACTGTCAAAATGCGTGGCTGGTGCGAAAAAGATGGTAAAAGAATAGGTTTTGGCCCCTGTGATGCCTTAGTAACGTCTAAGCAATAAAGCATAAGTAAAATCTTTATTGTTTTATTCTTATATCAAAACAGCTTTTGTTGAGTGGGTTAAGTAACTAAATACAACTCATCTTCGTCTTAGCTATTTATAGGTTACTGTCTTGTTTTAAAAAATAATCACGTAAAAAAAATTAAGTTTAATTATTTACCCCATGTTAGTACTACTATTATCAATTTTTTTGAATTTTTCCACTCTTCCATCTATTAACATCGAGAGTGATGTCATGTACGTAGAAATGGAAAACAAAATACAGATTCAACTTAATGGTTCAGACCCTTCAAATATACAACTCAAAGTAAATCTGGGTACACTTCGCCAGCTTGATGACAGTACATACATTTATTTACCACAGACGACTGATGAAGAGATCAAACTTAAGCTTTACCACAAAAGGATAGTATGTGACATTAAAGTGATTTTTGTCAAAAGCTTACCTGACCCTATTATCAAGTTCCAAAAAGAGGTTAATGGGCAGGTAAAAAGAAGCGACTTACTCCAACTAGGTAAATTATTAATAGATTATGGTTCAGAATTGCCCCAAAATATAGTACCACCAATTTATCAATATTCTTTAATCATTTCTGACACACAAGGTAAATTTTTACTTTCTTCCAATGTGAGCGGTGAAGAATTGGACCAAAAAACTCTAAATGATATCCAAAAATTGAAAAACATAAGTAAAATATCAATTAATAATGTTTTGATCAAAAGCAACAATGCTGTAAAAAGAATTAATGTCAATAAAACCATTGACGTATTGGATTAAAAAATACATCTTTAAAAATAAAAAGAGCCCACTTATAAAATAAGTGAAGCTCTTCAGTCTTGGTTATTAAAAAGAGTAACTCTTTAATTTAAGTACTTTATGAATTACTAAAATTATATTTCTTCAAAATATTTAATCATCGCTAAGACCTTCTCATTAAGTTTGAGTTCCGGTAGTAGGTCAAATATGATACCATGCATATCAAAATCATCCTGCAAGACCTCTTCTAAGATATCATAAAACGCATCTTCATCGCCTGATTTATAATACGCAATAGCTTTGCAACAATCAATATCTGCCCCCGCACAATACTCATCACATTCCTCTAAGACCATAAATGCCTCATCAATCAAATTGAGTCTTATTAAAAATAACACATACTCTCTCCAAACAAGTGAATCTTCAGGTCCAGTCTCGGTAGCTAACTGAAAATTTATAGTGGCTTTATTAAAATCTTCAACTTGAACATAAGTTTTAGCCAAACCCAAATAGTATTCCTCTCTTCTATCATCCAATTGTATAGCTTTGTGATAAGCATTAATGGCATTGTACCAAATGCCTTCAGTGGCATAGCATTGACCCAATAAAAAATAAGCTTCATCATTATATCCATCATATTTGATAGATTTTATAAGCCATTGTTTAGCTCCAGGTATATCTTTCAAAGCAATAAGACAATTGGCGATATTGACATATAAATCTTGATTGGCCTCAAACCTCCTTTGAGCCTCTGAATATACATCTAAAGCTTTCTCATATTGGCCTATCTGAAAGCAAATATCTGCACAGTCCAAATAAGCACTCTCAAAGTTGGGATTAGCTAAAAAGGAATACTCCAAAGCATCAATAGCTTGTTCGTATTTATTAAGGCAACTATATCCATGACCGAGATTAAACCACGCTTGGTAGTTGTAAGGATCTTTTTCTACGATATCATTGTGTAATTTGACACTCGCTTTATAGTTTCTTGATAATTCGACGCTCACCCATATACGCTCCATAGCCTCTTCGTTCTTACAGTCCAATTGTACTGCTTGAGATAGACACAAATACATGCGTTCATAATCTTTCATATACTCGTAAATGTAAGACTCTCCTACTAAAAGTTCAGCCTTTTCGCTCGAAGTAGAAAACTCCTCAAAGTTTTCGACAATGGCAAAAGCATCTTTAAATCTCTTTAGTATGGCTAGAGCTCTGATTTTGATTATACTTATTTCCCTTTCGTAAGGCGCAATACCTTCAGCTATTTCGAGTGTTTTTAGGCATTCTGATATTTTTTGAGTGTTTAATTGCAGCCTAGCTTTAGTGATGTAAAATTCTGACCTATATTTGTATTGACTAATGGCAATATCTACCACTTCTAATGCCCTATCAAAACAGTATTCATCCTCGTAGTAATCCAAGATTTGATAGAATGATTTTTCGTCAAGATAGCCTACGCTACCATTATCGAAATCGTTTTCAAAATCTGAGACGAGGTTTATGAGGGATACATCTCGTTTTATTTTGTTGTCCATAGATTGAGTGTGTTCTGGATTAAATTGAGTGCAAATATAGAGATATTTCGCACCCGCGAAAGTTTTTTGTACTTTTTTTTATCCACATTTTAAATTTTTCTTTTCGTATAATAAATAATGATATACATCTGTATTTCAGTTATTTATGTAGATATTGACTTTTTCCATTTTGATTAAATTATTAAACTACTTAAGTTAACACATTCAAAAAAAATTGCATCTTAGACCAGATTATTCGTGTATTTTTTTAAGTTTTTTATATTTATTCAATTTTTTAATCAGAAATGATAAAAACTGAGACTAAATAAGTAATCTGAATTAAATAGAAAAGAGCTAAGAATCGACTTTGCCATCTACAATATGGATCACTCTATCACTGAGATTGGCTAAGTCATCATTGTGGGTTACAATTATAAAAGTGCTATTAAAATCCTTACGTAACTTAAGAAACAATTGGTGTAAATTCTCAGAGTTTTCCTTATCCAAATTTCCAGTAGGTTCATCTGCCAGTATAAGACAGGGATTATTGATTAATGCACGAGCTATAGCCACTCGTTGGGCCTCCCCGCCAGAGAGCTGATTGGGCTTATGTTCTATTCTGTCTTTCAAGCCTAAATATTCCAGTATTTCTTTAGCACGTTTTTCTGTTTCCATTTTTGATTTTTGATAGATATAGGCAGGTATACAGACATTCTCTAAGGCTGTGAATTCCTGAAGCAAATGATGAAACTGAAATACAAATCCTATATTTTGATTTCTAAATTGCGCCATCTGCCGCTCATTCAGATTATTGACCTTGGTTCCGTTGATTTCGAGATATCCTTTATCCAATGTATCTAGTGTGCCGAGTATGTGCAATAAAGTACTTTTTCCAGCACCTGATTTGCCAATGATGCTCACTATCTCTCCCTGAGCTATCTCTAAATTTATGCCTTTCAAGACATGAACATCACTATAAGATTTATGAATATCTTGTGCTTTTATCATTTTATCCCTATAAAGTTAATAATAATGGGCAAAGCTATTAATTAATTGGCACTCTTGTTAGTTTATGTTGCTTTAAATTTATTAAATTTTTAACCTTGTAATCCATATAGTAATAAAAAACAAAAAACAAAAACACTAAAATTAGACTATATGTTATTACTATACAATATATTATACAAATACACAAATATTATATAAAAATAATTAATAAAATATTAACAGACATTACAATAAATAGTCATTGATTGGTGTTATAATAATATCAAATTAACAAGACAAATTTTAAAAAGAATATATTATAAAATCGTCATAGATTATAACAATATTTTTTATACCTTTGCACGCTTTTATTGATTAAACCGATATTAAGTACCGAATGAAAATCCTCCAGTTGTGTAAAAAGTTTCCTTATCCTCTAAAAGATGGCGAATCTATAGCTGTCACTTATTTGAGTAAGGCCTTACAAAATTTAGGCTGTGAGGTGTCGTTATTGAGCATGAACACGACAAAGCACTTTGTGGATATTTCGTCACTACCAGAAAATTTCAATCACTACAAAGAGATATATGTCACAAATCTTGATAATAAAATTAAAGTAATAGATGCATTCAAAAACCTTTTTTCTAAAGAATCTTATCATGTAAGTAGATTTGTATGCAATGACTTTAAAACCAAACTTATAGAATTATTGCAAAACAATGATTATGATGTCATTCAGCTAGAAACATTGTATTTGACGCCATATATAAATGTAATAAAGCAATACTCAAATGCTATCGTAACTATGAGAGCGCACAATATTGAGTTTGAAATTTGGGAAAGAATTACGTCTAATACAAAATTTTTACCTAAGAAATTATATCTCAATTATCTGACCCAAAAACTTAAACATTACGAAATTGCTCACTTAGACCAATACGACTATCTAATATCCGTTTCCGACAGAGACTTAAAAAAATTTAAATCTTTAGGATATAAAAACGGGGCTATGTCTTCACCAATAGGTCTGGATATTAAGCAATACATGGACAATGAAGATTCTGAAGCCACAAATGATTTATGTTTTATAGGTGCTCTAGACTGGATACCTAATGTAGAAGGTCTTGAATGGTTTTTAGCTAACGTATGGCCTCAGCTCTCCAAAAACCATCCCAACCTTAAGCTCCATGTAGCGGGAAGAAATACACCTGATAAAATTCAAAACCTGAATATAAAAAATGTAGTCATACATGGAGAAGTACCTGATGCCATAGATTTTGTAAAAAAATATAGCATGATGATTGTACCATTATTTTCTGGTAGCGGTATGCGTGTCAAAATATTAGAAGGTATGGCCTTAGGTAGGGTTGTCATAACGACTACACTTGGTAAAGAAGGTATCTATGCCCAAGACGGAAAAGATTTACTTATCGCTGATAACCCAGAGGCATTCATAAGTCAGATCAGTCAAATTTTGGATAGTAGTATAGATAAAAACATGATAGGCGATAATGCCAAAAACTTTGTCATAGAAAACTACGACCACGATAAAAATGCTGAAAAGCTTTTAAGCAAGTATAGAGAGCTGCGCTTAAATCCCCAATACAAAAAAGGACATACTATTAAATAATTGTATATCTAGAATAGGATAAAAGTTTAAATATTAGTTTTAATTAGCCTAAATCATATAAAATTATAAGTAAGCTATACTGTAACCTCTGTCACTTACTGAAGGTCTAATAGTTCTTACCTTTGCACTATTAAATTTTAACAACAAATGAAGTATTCAGAAATCATAAAAAGTTCTACACCGACGTTGGTAGATTTTACAGCTACGTGGTGTGGTCCTTGTAAGGCCATGGCCCCAGTTCTAGAACAATTGGCAGGAAAAGTAGGAGACAAAGCACGCATTGTCAAAATAGATGTTGACAAAAATCAAGCCTTGGCACAAAAAATGCGTATACAAGGAGTGCCTACATTTGTACTCTATAAAAATGGTGAAATCATTTGGCGTGAGTCTGGGATGCAATCTCTTACCCAACTAGAAAAACTGATAGAAAACGCTCAATAGGCACTATAATAACTCCTTAAGATTATCTAAAGATTCTTCAAAAAGATATCTTTGGCTATGGTCGTCTATCAATGCTAGATAAGTATCTATGCCATTGGTGAGCAATAGATAAGGTGCCTTTATAATTTTTTGGTAAACAGCTATCTGGTCAAATACTTTTTGATTTAGCAGTTCTTTGTGCGATTTACACTCAACGAGTAGCAAAGGCTCAGCGTCTCTGCTATAAGCTATTATGTCAAATCTCACTATTTTATTATTTATCTTAAACTGGCGCTCAATTTGTATCCTGTTGGGACTTATTCCTAAATCATACACTATCCAATGTACTACTAGTTGCCTTACTAATTCTTCTGGTTGTAAAACCAAATATTTTTTTCGTACGATGTCCCACACTTCTACATGAGTATTATTGGACTTAAACTTTAAATTACTTTTATGTTTTAGGTAATCCAATGAGATGTTTTGAGGCGACGTGTTCACTATTGATTTGTATATATTATTATAAACGATTTTGTATGCTTTGCTTCAGTGACAATAGTATATTTTCGCTATTTCTAAATAAAGACTCTGTTGAAATATCTAAGATAATAATGCCAGAGGCTTTCAGATTTTTTTTGATAAGTTCCTGTTCCAAGATATCGCAGACATCATGTGAGACGAAATATCCATCCTCTATTATAACAAATACATTTTCTGTACTATCTATAAGGACGGACTCCAGTAGTTCATAAGGATCCTCAGATAGAGACATTCTTTTTATACCTAGTGAATAAAAATCCTCAGTAATCATATTTTCGATGCCCTCAGAGGAATAAGAGATCACTGAAGTATTTTTTAAAGCAAAAATTCTAGGTAGCTGCCCTACACTCATCAATATTTTTGATAACGATTGGGCCAAAGCGTACCTTTGACTTACAGAAACTTTTATAATATTTTCAGATACAGTAAGGGGAACATTGAGTACAAAATCCATATCTTGACCATTATAATTATCCCAAAAAGTAATGAGTCTAGGGCTGAGCTGTAGGATATTTGGGCTGACCTCAGGTGCATTATATATGATTAAAGTATCAAACATGTCCTGTGAAAAGTCAGCAACATCATCGTTATCTATTACTAGAAAAGGAAAAATTTCGGAAAAACTTGGTGAATACTTTGAAAGACACCACTTCCAATTTGTTGGTTCATTGATTGACTTACCTTTAATGATATAATTATATAGCTTAATATTGTTTTTCTTAAAATCAGCCAAAGCATTTTCTCTTTTTTTCTGATAGTCTTTTATTAATTTTTTATTGGATATTAAAAGTAGCTCTTCCATTAGATCAAAAATATCTACATCCTTATGAAGCTTTAGTGTGGAGTGCAGCTCCTTAAAATATTCGTACGAAAGGTAAAGTTGTTGCCACTCTGAGTTAGGCATTTGAAGTAATGCATTAATGAGTGTTTTTTGTTGTGGATCCAACTGATTTAAAAACTCATTCCATTCTATGTATGTCTTATTATTTTCTAGCCCCAAAATGGATTTATTCAATTGTGATATTAAGGCTTCAAGACTGTAGATTTGTTTTACAAAACTTATCGAATTGGCTTCAATTCTTTGATTGAAGATATCTTTGGAATTGATATCCTCAAATAAATTTTCAAGTTCCGATTCCAATTCAGATAATTTATTGTATCTAAAATTGAGCTTATTGATGTGCTTAATATAATCCAAATTGAGTAAACTTGATTTGTGAGCAACACCATCTATCAGCTGTTTATACTCTTTGAGTTCTATCTCCAAATTTTGAAAAATATCTTTGGGTTGAGATTTTTGTATGAGCTGTCTATCAGATATTTCTCTCATCAACATTTCATAAAATACGACAATAGAGTTTGCTAATTTTTCATGCTGCTCATCTTTAGCGCCTAGCAATGAAGCCAAAAATCCTGGCTCCTTCTTAGATTTAATGGCCTCCTTGTATACAGAATACAATCGTTCTATTTTGGAGATGAGGTCATACTGATTTTGACACCAAGTTTTATCTTTTTCATTCAGTGCTGACAAAATCTCTAATTGACATTGGTGATATCTTAACCTCAAGTCTTGAGCACTCGCAAGTACATTTTTTAATGTCTTTAAAGTATCTATTATATAAATACTATTAATCAATGTTGGTTTTACACCCAGATGTGTTTGATGGCTAGATATAAAATCAAAATTGGGCGAATAAATACTTCGAGCTTGTTCTATTATCTTAAGTGATGTCTCAATATCTAGGTCAATATCATAGGCCTCTCTAGAGTTTAATATATTATATAGATATTCAGTGTATGTATGCGGCGGCAATTGGATATAATTATCTAAAATCTGTCTCCTCGTTTGCCCTGTTCTGGTGATACTATTTCTATAACTGGAATAATCTATCAATCCCATATGCATTCGACTAAACTCCAAATCTTTTAAATGATATTTTACTAAATCAAAATGATCCTTAGACTGACTTTCATTGGAGAGAAAACGGGATTTGTATGCAGAGATGTCATCTTGTAAGTTTGTATTTAATAGCAATTCATCTAACCCCATTTTTTCAAAAATCTTTTGAAACATTGCTCTATCATCAGAATGTGGCATATAGATCCAGGTTTTTTTTCCCGTTTTCAAAGATTCCATACACAGGTGTGCTATCGTAACTAATGCTTTACGACTATCAAAATAACCAATATTAAGTAATGGTTTATCTGATTGCAAAATAGATTTTTGTTCCTTTGTAGTTACAAAGTAAGACATTAGCAAGAAAATTTTTTATTATAATACATGATTAAACATTTATAACAATTTAACTATTAAATTGATGCAAAAATAGTCAGACCAAATAAAAAACTCATAAAATAGAAGAGTTCTATTGGAAATATCTTCAAAATTAATAATTTTTATAAAAATAATCACTATAATTTCAATAATAAATGTTGAAAGTTACATTCTAAACATATTATATTTGCCAAAAAATTGATTATGATAGAATCGATTATTGATTATTTTAGCAGTATTCCCTCATTACACCGTACAATAATATTGGTAGGAGGGATTACATTTTTTTGGATGATAGAGAATGCCCTACCCTTATTTAGTTTTGATTATAAAAAATGGGAACATGCCAGAGTCAATATATTTTTTACCCTAACTACTATTGGGGTGAATTTCTTTTTAGCATTTATACTCTTGAAAAGTGCGGATTATGTTTATGAACACAAGATCGGTCTATTGTACTTGGTGGATATACCGCTTTGGCTTTTTGTATTATTGGGATTGATGTTTTTGGACTTAATTGGTGCGTATTTTATACATTGGCTAGAACACAAAGTAAAGTGGATGTGGCAATTTCACCTCGTCCATCATACAGACCACCATTTAGACACCACCTCTGCCAATAGACACCATCCTGGAGAAAGTGTATTCCGATTTGTGTTTACTACATTAGCGGTAATAGTTATAGGGGCACCCATAGGTATCGTTATGCTTTATCAGTCTCTTTCTGTCATTCTTTCTCAATTTAATCACGCCAATATCACTTTACCTACCTGGCTTGAAAAAGCACTTTCTTGGCTTGTGGTCACACCGGGTATACATAGAGTACATCACCACTACAGACAACCATATACTGACACCAACTATGGTAATATTTTTTCGATATGGGATAGAATGTTCGGTACCTTTGCCGCTGTGGACAATTCAAAATTAGTCTATGGTCTAGATACCTACCCTGATGTCAAAGAAACGTATAGTATAGCCAAAATACTCAAAATGCCTTTTGAAAAGTACCGTGAACCTATTGAATATTCAGATGCAGAGAAACTGTAAACGTTTATAAGAATAATTTGTGTTTTGACTTATTCTAGTTCATCATATTTTAATCAATTTCAGAGTTTGAATAAATGATTTATTGATTACTCTTATGAAATAAACACCCGCTGGTAGTGGAGATAAATCCCTATATGTGGATAATACTTCTGAACCATTGTTATTTAAAGTTTCAGTATTAATTAATAATCCCGTTTGACTTATTAGTTCAATTTGGGTAACTCCATAAAAGCCTGTTAATTCTATCTTCGCCTCTTCAATGGCTGGATTAGGATAAATGTTGATGCTTTGAGCTGCATCGCTATCATGTGTCGACACAGTGATCCCACTGACAAAGTTGAACGTTAATTCCATCCCAAAATCAGGTTGAAAGGTTATCCATGAGCCATTTATTTCTTTAGCCCTGATAAAACCATTCCCGTCACCATTAGCCCACCAAGCAATACCGTCTTGATCCGAATCTGTAAACTGTAGCTCGTAGCATCCCACGAGGTTTGTAATCGTGTCATTATAGGTTGTAAAAGGCAAAAGTCCTGTTTTACTCGATTTTATAATATTGCCATCACTGTCCTTTAACGTCCAACTTGTTTCATTGGGCATTCCATTTGTTTGCATTGAGACAATGATTCCACCATCCATGTGGTTTACAGGTGCTATCACTGAACTTAGATAGTTGTTGTTGACATATTCATCATTGCCATTGTTGATCGAAACTATATTTGCAAAAAACTTTTTACCTTTGATATACTCTTCAAGTGGTAAGCTAGGTAAAGTAATTTTTTGAGTGTTCAAAAAAGCTAGATTTCCAGTCCAATTATACGTATTAGAATATCCTCCTTCTAAACCATATTGTATCACGGCTGAAGTTATATTGTTTTTACCATTATTTTTCAGACCTATCACCGGGTTAGCACATGCGGGATTAATGCGTCCATATACTACATATGTACTTGGTGATTCAATATATTCTATAGCTGCATCATTTGAGAAATTTGTTTCGCCATATTTTACAAGTTGTGTATTGACAATATACCGACTATCTCCGGTGGCTGTATTTAGACCATAATCTAGGTAAAAGGTATTTTGACCTCTTACAAGAGACATTATTTCAAACTCTCTTAGATCAGATGGCGCACCAGGACACCAGCCTGCTCTGTCATAAATCCATGTTCCCCCTTGAGGATATATAGGATTGTCAGAACACTCTGTCCACAATTGCCATGAAAACTCTACATTCCCTCCATTGACATTGAGAGAATGCATACGGGGTATAAATTCTCCTTGTTGGCCATGGCCTGTAGCGACTGTTCTTATTTTTATAGATTCCACTCCAGACTCTATATTAAGTTCTCTAGGCTCGAGATGTCTGTCATTTATTATGGTTTCAAACCCATAAGATTCCACTGGCCATACTTGCTGAATAGATAAAACTGGCCTTGTGGGAGTCCCCTTGATAAATGCAAATCTTATATCCATCTCCTCTTGCCATTGACCACCTCTGTCCATGACCAACCTTTTTTGGCCTTTTAATACCGGACCAAAATCTGTAACATCAAAAATCCACGTCCGACCTTCCAAGCCAAAATCTATCCCAATACCATAAGGTGTCACAAAGGACATTAGTTCATATTTGGAAGGAGAATAAGTGTAATATTGTAACTCTGATATGGATATAACTTCCTCATCAGGTATAAAAATTTCATCTATGACATTTCCAAACTCGTCATAAACATCAAAATAACCCGAAGCCCAATAATACAAAGTAGCCCCCTCGACAAGTCTATTATTGACTACACTAAAAGGTCTTATACTGTATGGTGAGTTTAAAACAGAGTCTCTCTGTATTGCATTAGTTACAGTAATATTGGGATTTCCTTGTATCCAAGAAATATCAGGCCTGGCTTGGATAGTTTCGAAATTTTTAAATATTTCATTCCCTCTAAAAGTTTTTCTATTTATTCTATTCTTAAAAACACATGTGCCATTATATACTGACTTATCTATAATCACAAATTCACCATCGTTATTCATATCATAATAAGCCTTAAGATGACTCTCTAAATGAGTAATACTTTGAGGGTTTTGAGTCATAATCATCTCTATATCTTGGGCACTGAGTTCTTTATCCCATACTGTAAAATCATCGATAAAACCAAAATATGGAAGCGCATCATTAACAGAGCCCCCTAAAACAAAATTATCGATTTGTATAGGTTTTGTTTTGCCAGTGCCTGAATGCCACAATTTGCCATTGAGATAAATCCTCATAACTCCAGAACCCGTATTTTTTGTAAAAGCCCAATGATTCCATTGGTCTTTGTACTCAGTGGCTACAGTAGCTTTATCAATTCTGTCATATCCTGATGCATCACCTCCACAATCCCAAAATACTCTACTATTGCCCCACGGCAAATGTACATTGAGCTGTCTTTGATTATTAGAGCCAGTAGCTTGAAATACAGAGTTGTTATTGGGCAATACATCAGAATTTCCATTGGACCAAAAGGCAACAGTAATTTGACTTCTAATATCTTTGAAACCATCATTGGACAGTACGCCCGAACCCTGAGTTCCTAAGTTCAGATATCTGTCAGTCTCTTTGACGCCAAAACCTACATTTTCTGCCATTGCAGTACCCAATACTTCTAACTCTTGAATATCTTCGACACTTCCTGAATAAGACAGCTCCATTACAATGTTAGAATTTTGATTGTAATTAAAGGTACGATGAAAATAAACTTCAGTTTCACCAGAGGCATTGAACTCCACATTTCTGTTGACAACCTCAGTAAATGAAAGTGACGATATAAGACTTTCGGTCAATTCTGATTGTAGTGTTGAAGCTAATTTTAATTTTAAAAAGGAAATTTTACCATTACTTTTGTTTTTAAAACTTATACCTGAAATACTTCCACTAGTCAATCCACTCATCTCCCCAGCTCTGTACAGGAAAAAAGTTTTTATACTGGGATTGTCTTTATTAGATATCGTTAAATCACCTTGAGGCGAACCTACCCTAATTCTCGTGGTAGAACTACTACCAGTGCTGGAAATATTTTGTACACCATAATCCGTATATGTATAGGTCGGTTGAGACGTGTAACCAAAAAAATCATCACTAATTCCGCTAATGATATAGTCTGGATGCAAAGCTTTTAGAGAGTCAAGGCCAGTAGAATCAATTATACTTGTATTGCAACTATAATCCCATTCACCACATCCTCTATTTCTATCTGCACCTGTTGAGATTAATCCACCTTTGCATCTCATGTTATAATACATCAATATCTTTTCATATTGAGTGTGATCTTCATTGGGAAACTGTATCAAACTGTCCCGTGTCTTTGATTTGTAATCAAAACCTTGAACCCAAGTAGTGTCTTGAGCTGATACGGATGATAAGAAAAAGAAAATTAATAATGTGAAAAGGCTTGTCCAAAAAGAAGATGATTTATGCATGATTGTATCAATAATTTTAATAAGTCCTAAAATTAATAAATGATTAGATACCATTATAAAATTTTGACATATTTTTTTTTGAAAAACAATTAGTATTCAAATCATAACGCAATTTTCAACAAATACATCAAATATTATTGCCTTATGAATGTCCTATCAAAATAGATAATACTAAAATATTCAATGGACGTATTAAAATAACTCATTAATTCTTTATTCACCGATCATAGCTTCATTAATTTCTGGAGTAGAAGTAATATTTAAACAGCATCTTATTTTTTGGTTAATATATTTTCCACTTTAATATATCTTGTTTCTCCCCAATTAAATGGCTCGGTATTTTCTAAGAAATGAAGTTCTTGTTCATTTAACTTAATAACTTTAAAATTTAGCACTGCAACTACAGGTATATTTAGATTTTGATCTGGTTCTGTAACGTCACCTCTGATGAGGAAAAGGTCATTGGTATTACTATCAAATTTATAATTAAGAGTGTCGATAAGTGCAACATCTTTCCTTAGTAAATCTTCAATTATCACCGTTTCATCCGCTCGAAAATCATATTTATAAAGATAAATAAACGTATCTACCGCTGTTGGCACATCCATGGGATGTCTTATAATAATTCTATCGCCTTCCCATGTACCAATAATATTAGTGTTGTTAAATTCTTCATTATCACATGAAAATAGAAAAAACAAAATCATTGCAAAATAAAAAGATAAATGTTTCATAAAAGTTAAATTTAAAAAAATTAAAGGCGACTGTTTTCAATTTATAACTTTAAAACAAGCTTTTTTTACAAATCTTCAAAACCAAGTTCTGTTATTTAAAAATGGATTTAATATTCCACTGGTTACGATAATGGTTGACTCTATTTTTCTTTTATAAAAACTCTTTGGTCAAAGACAGTTTTGTCTTGTTCTAAAATCTTTATGTGCAATAAGTTTTCAGTCATTTCCATTATTTCCCAATAGTAAATTTTATCAAATTCTGGACCAAAACTATATAATGGTGAAAACTCTATGAGCTTTTCCTCTTTGATATATTTCCATTTGCCTGAATAGTCCGGTTTTATAAATAATGGAAAAAAATTTCCTTCAGGAAGATTAAGAGATTCCATATCATAGGTGAATGACTCTTTAAAGTGAATTTGAGAAATTATAGGTTTTATTTCAGTACCTTGTTGATATTTTTGTCCAGTATCATTTGTCCATATACCTATTAAAAATTCTTCAGTTTTATCCCCTGTATCTGTAGAATTGCAAGAAATAAAACCCATAATAAAAATTAGAAAAAAGATATAATTTTGATTTTTCATGAAATTCAATTTAATTACTTTATATTTTAATAAATGTTGTTTGAAAAACTATTTCCCCATGTGATGTTAGTACTATTTTATATGGACCAGGGTTTAAATTGTAAACATTTAAGTCTAGTTCACCTCCATTAAATACTGGGTTTTTAATGTTTTGTGCGACAGTTCCATCAAATGAATATATGGTTATGTTCGATGAAAAGTCTGAATTAATAATTTGATTGGAACAAAATAATTTTAAATCACCTTTTGTAGGATTTGGAGAAATATTAAAATGTAAAAACTCTTCATTAGATACCAATTCTAACTCAATTTCATCAAATTTGTACTCAGAATCAATATCAGATGGCTTACCTAATGGTGGGATGAAACATGGCCCCATTTGACATCCTGGAACACAAAACCTACCTATAAATTGGCCTCTACAATAAAAACTATGTACACAGTCAAAAGTTTCATTATTAGGATTGCAATCACCTTCACTTGGGAAAGAAGTTGAATAGCCTTCAAATGTAACTGTTGAATTTGTAATCATATTTCCTAGTGTTGGATAAACACAAGCTGTTCGATTATGTCACACTAAACATGGACCTGGACCAAAACTAGGCCCTAGTTGTTGTGTGACTACACTACCCCTATGTATTGTAAAAACACCTCCTGTTAAAATACATCGTTCAGTTATTGTACAATTTCCATTATCTACTAATGTAGTCCCAACAAACGTTGACCCTAAAAACACCCCATCATTACAATAGTGGTCTTGAAATCTACAATCACCTGAACGTACTATGCTGTACGAACCAATATCTACAATATTGAAAACAATGCCATTACATCGATAAGTAAATACACATCCAGATCTACTGACTTGAATCTGATTCAACCCTACAGTATAACAATTTGATGCTCTACATCCTACGGCATCTGTCACTGTAACACAATAGGTACCCACAGGTAAATTTGAAATGGTACTTGATGTGCTGCCATTACTCCACTTATATTTATATGGACTAACTCCTCCAGAACCAGTTGCTGCAACAATTCCAAAAGACAAACCTTGACATGTATTCGTCACGCTTCCTGATACAGATATTGTCGATTGTGAACAATCCACCAACTCCCAACATTCCTCTATATAATTGCCACAGCCATCTGATATCTGTGCACAATAAATTTCGGGGCCTAAACCTGTTAAAGACCTACCATATCCTATCTGATTACCTGTATTACCATCATACCATGTGATTTGCCTCCCATTGCTAAGTGTTAGCCTGATAGAACCATCAAAAGATGTTGCTGTATTGGGTGAAGCTATATCGACATCTAAAATTTCTAATTCACCATCATTGCAATAGCAAAGATAATGTATTTTATTTTATTTAAGTGTTTCATGGTATACGTTTTTTAATCAAATTTATTAGAGTTATAAATCAAACTACTTTGGGGTACAAAGTTAAATTCAGATTTAACGGATAAAATTACTTTTTCTAGTTTACCATCGTCAAATTCCATGCTCTTTTCTATGGTATCTATATCTGTGATCCTAAAACTTTCTTTTACGTATTTAGTGCCAGGTTTGAGAAAATGCTCTTCATAACCAATTTGCTCATTAAAAAATCGAACTCCCTTATCATTCCTCTGCCATCTTTTGTAAAAAATAGGACCAAAAGGTGTTTTCCAAATTAACCCCAAAGAGCCGTCTTTAAAAAAAGAAAAATCAACAATCACCATGTTAACATTAGCTCTAGAAATAGTGTCAAGTGTTAAACCTTCATCATTAATGACTAAATATCTACCTTTATCGTTTAGATTTAAAATTTCAACTCTTTTTTCTTGACCCCATAAAACAGATGTAATAAGAAGTATTATACAAATAAAATTTAAATTTTTCATTACTATTAATTTTATGGATTAATTGTTAGCTTTTGTATCCCTAATTCATTTAAATCAGATATCCAATTAATATATACAACATCTATACCATTGTCATACAACAAGAGTGCGCCTAAACCATCAATAGAAAAATTTTCCCATTCAAGCGAATTTGACACATTACTACCGTACGAAGGATCATAATATAACCCATTATACTTTACAATAGCATGATTTTCGAATTCTGATCGTGGGTTGTCGTTCCCTTGGCCAGCGACTCCAATTAAATCTTATGGTAAAATAGTGTTCCCATTAATTAAACTAAAAGTACCTTGAAAAGGGTTATAATAATCACTTGATAAAACAAATTCTGATGAAAAAAATGGAAACCAATCTCTGACGAAAAAGAATGACCTAGTTTTTCCATTCGCCCATTTGACTTTTGTAGTTAAATATCTTTCAATACCAAAAAAGGATTCTAAGTCATCATCTAATATATTTTCAAATTGAGGTTCAAGTTCTGTTCCCGTCTATTCAACACTAGCATACTCGGCATTATTAATCCCCTGTATATGTAAAATTACATCAAAAAAAGCAGCCCAGCCACCGCAGGTACCATTCAACAATACTAACATTTGTGAAGGTTGCCAACATTGGGGAGAAAATAAATTATTTGTACCCCAATACTGTAACGGGCCCGCCTCATCAAATCTCCTAACGTCTCTATCAGTAAATTCAGTATAAATAGCATTTACAATTGTACTTTCTGTCGTTAAACCTTGCGCATTTTTACAGCCAATATGCAAAAAAGTATGTTGAAGGCTTATAATCTCAGCATGGCCAGCTGGTTGAACGCCTACAATCGGTCTTTTGTGCGTCACATACATATAATTTTTACTACTACCTGCATCTAGCCATGGCCCATTAGCACTTGTACTTATTTGCCAATCCAACTGAAAGTCCTCCCAATATTGGACTTGTTGGTCAGGAAACGTTTTTTCAACGAACTCCGTCTGATATTTATACCTTCCATTGGTAAAAAACAATATTTTTGG
>DAIPYV010000062.1:11471-17525 GCA_036782555.1 Saprospiraceae bacterium | reverse complement strand
TGCAGGAATTTCGGCATGTAATAGATTTTCTAATGCATAATGCGGGTTAAATATTTAGCCACAAAAAAGAAGCTGTTGATTTTTAAATTTTTTTTTGATATTTAAATAGCTAAACTCATGAAATCCTTAATACTCTTATTATTATCTACCCTCATATCTACACTTGTTTACGGGCAAAACTCCGCCGAGACAAAAACTTTTAATATCGAAATGGGTATGGCATCAGAGATAGATACACCACCCTATTTTCCGGGATGTGACGACATACTAGATAAGGAAGAAAAGAGAAAATGTAGTGAAAGGAAGATGTCTATTTATGTCAATACTCGTATGAAGTACCCACCACAAGCAAGAGAAAAAGGAACTTCAGGTATAGTCAAAGCCCAATTTAAAATAAATCAGATAGGTGTCATAGAAAATGTGACCATCCTGGAAGATATAGGGGATGGCTGTGGATTAGCTGTAAAAAATGCGATTTTGACAATGGGTAATATGGATATTCCTTGGACTCCGGGATATCATCATGGAAGTGTGGTAGATGTGTATTATACTTTACCGGTGACTTTTAATCTGGAAAATGGTAAAAAAAGAAGATGATAGTAACTTTTGAGCACTTTATTACACCATAACACCAAGATAGATAATGAAATCAAATTGCAAAGATGAACTATTTTCAGCTGGTTATGATTAATAATAATACTTATTATTGAAATGTTTTTTCCTTCAAATACACATGATAGATTCATTAATGTACTTAAAACATTAATTCAGTCAGCTATATTTTGGATGGTATTCCTGTATCTCATTCCCTCTTTTTTAGTAAAATATGACCTTTGGGCCTTCAGCCCTTACACTTTATCAGGGTGGTTTTTATTTTTTATGTTTAGTATTTTAAATCTTTATAGTGGTTTTATTATGAGTTATCATGGTGAGGGCACACCATTACCGATAGATTGTACCCATAAATTAGTGATTAGAGGGCCATATAAACTCTTAAGAAACCCTATGGCTCTTGCAGGAATTGGGCAGGGGTTATCAGTTGGTATCATCTTGGGAAGTCCCTTCATTATCATCTATGCACTCTTCGGAGCATTTTTGTGGCATTTTTGGGTGCGTCCCTTAGAGGAAAAGGATTTAGAAAATCGTTTCGGCAGCCAGTATATAGAATATAAAAGTGATATACGTTGCTGGATACCTAAATTTTGACGGAGGAATTAAATCAAGCTATATTCGTAAAAAGTTTTGAATTTTCTACAAAATTTATTTATAATGATTTCTATACAGATTTTTAAGATTATTGCTATCCGTTGGGATAAAAATGCTATTATGAATGACATAAAGCTATAAAAATTAGATTTTAGGTTTCTCCCGTTGGTCGAAATGACTTGGGTTTATATTGGTTTAGGGAAATAGGGCGGCGTTGCTTTATTGTGATATCAAACCCAAAAAATGCAGTAGAAAATCCCAGTCTGCTCTGACGGTACGGCGAGGTAGGTATTCCGAAGCACAACTGCTGCATTATTTGGGTTTGAAATATAGCCTTAGATATTTGAATGTTGAATACTTATTTTACATCAAGATTCTCAACTAATTATTTTTTACTATGATTTGTTTAAAAACAAAAAAGCCCCCAATAACCAAAGTCATTGAGGGCCATAAAATTCTATTTCAAATTAACTCAACTCTCTTACTCTAATATCACCATCTTCTTAGTCGCTGTATGAACACCGGCTTGTAATGTATAGAACATAACACCTTTGTTCAACTCATTAACGTCATATTGAATCGTGTTTTGACCTTTTACACCATTGATATTTAATACTTTCAACATTTTACCAGTGACATCATGTACTGTCAAAGTCGCAGACATATCAGATGGTAATTCAAATGCTATCGAAGTAGTACCTTGGAATGGGTTAGGTGTATTTTGGTACAATTCAAAAACTCCATCATTACCACCATTTCTCACTTCCCATCTTACATTCATAACATTATTTTCTGAATCATAAGCTTGTGCATCTGTGATAGATGATGACAATTGTATATCACTCATTATACTACCCTCCGCTCTTGGTAAAAATGTCAATTCAAACAATACCTCATCAGTAGATAGTAGGCTGTTTTCAAGGCCATTATAACTGAATGTCAACTGACCATTAGAAAGATTTCTAAAACCAAAATTAGCATCATTCACATTGATAGATTTAGGTGTAATGTTGACTAATGATAAGTTAGAAGCATCAAAATCAATTGTAAACTGCATGCCTGATACATTTACATCATTAGACACACTTATCGGTATGACTAATTCATTATTAGCATTATAATTGACATTTTCTGTGTATAATACCAATGATTTATTAGACCTTGGCTCTACAGTTTTGTCGTTGGCATTGGCTTCAACATTACCGTTGATATCACCAACTTTTACAGCTATAAAATCAGTAGTCATATCACCATTAAGAGCATCTATGAGATAGGTTTGTGGGAAGGCCTCTCCTTGTGCGTTGTCAATATTTGAAAATATGTAATTTTTATCAACAAATCTCCAAGAAGTATTCTTCTCAAAACTATTGGTAACCCCTAAGATAAGACGTCTCAAATCCGTCAAATCAGAAGCTGTTATCTTACCATCATTGTTTACATCAGCTGCAATAAGCAAATATGGATCTGTAAGAGGCTCTATACCTAGAATATGTCTTTGTATCATGACGATATCTAAAGTAGAAATACCATTAAGTGGATCATCATTTCTGGTAGGTGCCACATTGAATGAGTATCCTTGTGGAAGACCCATAAACATGAATTCACCCGCTGCATTAGTCATATTCATTAATTCAGAACCTTCAAGATAAACCGCAACATTATCTACAAATTTATTATTGGATGTCGCTGTCGTTCCATCAATAACAAACCTTCCTTGATCATCATCACAAACATTGTTATTATCCTGTACATTCATATACGTATTAACTGAAGTCTGAACTATATCTCCCATAGGAGTTAATGCTGCAATCCATATAGTAACGTGAACTGTATCATTAGCCTGAGAACAATCAAAAACCATATTGGGCGTGGTAACCATTTGTCCATCTGTGCCTAATGTTACTTCTGTAAAAGAATACACTAAATCATAACCACATGGATGTACACTCTTGCCCTCTGGATCATAGTCAGATGCCCATATCTCAGCCATTGGACCCATAACAGGCATATCCACTAAGTTGATAGCCAACCCTTGTATAACAATTCCAGTGGGTTGTTTCATGTTGACAATACTAAATAACTGTTCGCGAGTGGACACATTACCACATCTATCTTCAAAAGTATAGACGATTCTGTGCATACCTACTGGATATGTTCCTGACGCGTTAATAGTATTGGCATTTGTCTGACCTACGTCAGAAGAAGATACATTGATATCAAAAGTACCATTATTGAAAGCATCGATACTATATCTCCAAGTTAAAACCTGAGTACACACATCGGTAGCACTTGCTGTCAAATTTATAAATCCAGATTGACATTCCGCGTCAAAAGTATTGGCACTCACCATAGGCTCGAGTGAAGCAAAAACAGGGGCTTCATTATCTATGACTTTGATTTCTTGGTCAAAAGTCCATGTTCTATATCCACCTGCACCAGTGGACATTCTTTGACACCAGTCTATGACGGTCCATCTTCTCAATATCTTGAAACATGCAGGACTGCCTTGCTGATTGAAATTAAATACTTGGTCTGTATAATCTGCCGCTACGAGTGAACAAGCGCCATTATTTAATATAGGTCTTCCTAAGATATCAGGAGAAAATTCAGGCGCATTTGGATTTCCACATCCATTGACCATAACCTCTTTAGCTGGCCATTCATCTGCCGTAGGGCCATTATAAACCATAACTCCTTGTGGTACGAAGTCAATAGTTTGTGAACAAGTAGCTGTACGGCCACCCATATCTGTCACCATAAAGTTACGTACAATACTGCCTCTACCACAAGCATCTATATTGATAGTAGAATCAGTAGTAATGGTTAATATTTCACAATTGTCAGTAGCCACTGGCCAACCGAAATCTTTTGAAAGATTCGTTTCATCGTAAATGAAGTCACAATTTACAGTCATATGATCAGGACAGGTGATTCTTGGACCTATTTTATCTTGTACTACTACAGAAACCATACATTCGTTGTGATTACCCGCTGCATCAATAGCTCTCAATATAACCATAGGGTTATTGTCAATATCTGCACAACAGAATTTAGCATGCGAGCTGAATCCACATATATCTGATATTTCAACAACGTATCTTTGCAACTCAGTGGCGTTAGAAACTCTAGGATGACCTGCCAAACCTGTAGAGTGATCTACATTCACACCGTGAATGAAAAACAAACTATTAGGGAAGGTCCCATTAACAAATCCTCTAACCGCTGACATTTTTGCTGGTGTGCTGTTGTAGTTCACTAATGCTCCACCCACTGCTACAGCTGTCTTTTGAGCCACAAGTGCAGTAGCTGTATGTGCCGACAAATAAAAATATCTTTGTGCCGACCCTGTTCCATGAGTACCAAGATATGTAAATCCAGGTAAAGTAGGGATATCACATGGTTGACAATTGTCATGATTCATACGACGTACTACAAGCTTGGCCAATTGACACTCATCGAAACTACCATCATCAAATGAAGTAGCAGCTACATGAGCTTGACCATCTAAAGTTAAACCTACTGTCGTCAATTCATTACAGATAGCTACAGGTGGCGTATTATCAATAATTGTGATATTGATGGTATCTCTTTTGCTATTTCCACATGCATCTTCTGTAATATAAATAGCCTTGTGAGCACCTACAGGTAATGTGATAGTTCTATTAGGATGTCTTAAAAACCCAGCGGGTTGATTAAAATCTCCATTGGCAAATATATTGATGTTAGATGTAATTTGACTTGCAGCAGAACAATTATCAGTAGCGAGTGGGTTGGGGAAAGTCACTACGCCCTCACATCTGTGGTTGGAAGTACTAGCTGTAATATCAGCAAGTGGTGCTACAACAGGAGCAATATTATCCGATATCTCTATAGTCTGAATGAAAGGTGGATTGAGTGCTCTACCTAAGCATGTCCACTCATAAACAGTCCATGCGCGCATGATTTTAGTAGTACATCCCACCCTGATAGGGTCAGAATCTGTATAGCTCACAGCTAATTTACACGGGTCGTTTCCAGTATTTGGGAATAAAGCTACTCCATTTAGAGTCGGTACTCCCGTACCAGGAGCTAAACCTGTAGCTAGTGGTGAAGGGTTTCCGTTAGGAAGTTTTGCCCAATTGCCATCACACTCCAAACTAACAGTAGCAGCTGGTAGTGCTATATCTGACAATGACGCAATAGCCGTAATATCAAAAGTAAAATCACACATAGCCGATCTATTGCCCGATGCATCGACCGCCTGATATCTTCTTGTGACTCTTTTTATAACATTACTTGGCAAAGTGCTTGAAGTACAGTTATTATTGACTTCCACATCTTCACCTATCTGATTGATTACCAGGCCACCAGGACAATTGTCGGTAACTGTAGGTGCATAATTTTCAAAATCTGCACACGTCACCGCTAAAGGTCCAGTAGGACATGTTAATATAGGAGGCATTTTGTCTTCCACTGTTAAAGTGGACCAACAGCTATTAGTTCCATTGTCTACTTTACCATAAAGCGTTTTACCTATGTGAGAGCAGTCAACAAATGGACTACCTGGAATAGGTGCTCCAGTAGGTGTAAGCATTACGCTTACAGTAAGCGAACCTCCTCCACATGTATTTCCGTCAGCGAGTAACATAGCCGCTGTTACTTCTGCTGTTCCATTAGATCCAACACTAACTTGAATGCTACCTTTACATGCACAAGATTGCGCAGTTGCCGAAACTTGAGTAAAGATTGCTAATGCCAAGACCATAGTCCATTGCATTACCTTGCGAATCTTTGTAAAATTTGTTTCCATCATGAGATCAATTTTGAGTTTAAAATGAATTAATTAAAATGTTTACAGTTATATTTACA
>DAIPYV010000062.1:0-11371 GCA_036782555.1 Saprospiraceae bacterium | reverse complement strand
CTGATTTTTATTGAATTATAAAAATAAAAAAATAAAGAGGATTTTACCCAAAATAAAAAATGGGACAAATATGAAAATAATAAATAAAAAAATGCAGGAAAAAACTATCCCTTTTTCAAAAGCAATAATTCAGGAAAAAACTTTAAAAACAATTGTTCCAGTTCTGCCTCACTAATGAATAAGTTCTGATGGGCATAATGTAAGTTATTTTCAAATTTTGTTCTGGATTTAATAAATGCAAAAGTATGTGCTAATCTTTCGTATGAGGTACAACTTCTCAAAAAATCTGATTGGATCATTTTTTGTACTCTTACCTGCATTCTTTGGGGCACCCCATGCAAATGGTGTTGTAATATTTTATAAACTTGACTGATGTAGCTATCAAAAAGTATTTCACTAAAAGAGGTCCAATGCTTAATAAGGAGGTAGTCAAAATATACATCCACCACGACGGGCGTATACTTTTGTTGAAAGGGCCGTATGATTTCAATACATTTCTTTACGTCTACATGGCTATCAGTAAAGCTATCTATTTGACGATGCAATTCGACTCCAGAGAAATATCTTTCATCTAAATTTCTTATTTCATTGACTGTTAGAAAATCTGTTAGATAATTACCTACTAAGCAATAGGCATCTGGATAAGAAATAAAAGTATGGGCCAGATGATTCATACTGACTAATTAAGAGACTCTAAAACAGGATCGTGCTTTAAGCTTCTAAAATCAACAGCGCTAACCGCCGAAACACCTGGCTCAATCATATATACACCATAAAGGACATTGACCTCTGCCATTGTGGATTTGTTATGTGTTACTATTATGAATTGTGACTCTTTGCTAAACTTGCGTATAATATTATTGAATTTTTGGATATTGGCATCATCTAAAGGCGCGTCCACTTCATCAAAAATACAGAAAGGTGCTGGCTTGAGTAGATATAGGGCAAAAAGTAAAGCCGTTGCTGTTAGTGTTTTTTCTCCTCCAGACAATTGTGAAAGAGATTTAGGTTTTTTACCTTTGGGCTTAGCTATGATTTCAATATCTGACTCCAAAGGATTTTCTGTATCTAATAAGATGAGATCACATGTGTCATCTTCTGTAAATAGACTTCTAAAGACATCAATAAAGCTTTCGCGTACTTTATTAAAAGCATCCATAAATCGTTCGGTGGCACTGTTCTCTATTTCTTTCATGGTGTCCATTAGAGAATCTTTAGCTTCAAGTATATCTTTACGTTGTACTTGGATGTTGTCATATCTTTCTTTCATTTCATTATAAGCTTCTACTGCGAGAGGATTGACATCACCAAATGAATGTAATCTTGTTTTGATTTTATCTAGTTCATCTGTCATCTGAGCGTAATCCAAGCTTTCGTCCATCGGATTATTGATGACATCATTTATAGGGACGTTAAACTCTATCCTGAGTCTTTCTCCAATAGATTGTATTTGGAATTTTTGGTCACTATATTGATCCTTGAGGTCTTGAATACTCTGTTGAAGCTGTGACTGTGACTTGGTCAATGCTCTAATTTCGTCATCTAATTCATTAATGACAGTCCTCGCTTTCAAAAATATTTGTTCTGCCTCCGATAGTGTCGATTGAAATGCTTTCTTCTCATAATACATTTCCTGAAGTTCTTTATCCAAATGGATGAGTTGATCTTCTATATCGATTCGCTCGCGATCTAAAGACATAGAACGCTGTCTATCTGACTCCAATCTGTGATTTAATTCACTTATCTTGAGTTGAGAAAACTCCATATCTTTTACAAAATTGGCAATCAGATTTTGATGGCGAATTAATGTGATGTTGTTTTGATTGAATTTTTCAGAAGCCTTGGACATATTTTCGCTCAAAATATCAATGTCTGTAGCCTGACCTTCTACAGGTGTGTCCAATGCCTTTATTTTATCTTTAAGCTGTGATATGTGATATTGTGCTTCGCTAATTTGACTCTCCCAGTTTTTGAGTTGCTCCTCTGCTGTTGATAATTTAATTTCACTATCATTTTTGAATTGCTCAAAGGTATCGGTTTGATGTTTTAGGCGAATTTGCTCTTGCTCCTGAGTTTGAATCTCTTTGCGAATTTTTTCCATGATGGATTTAAAGTCCGCTGATTTTAATTGTCCTATTTGATTTCTAACATTTTGAAGGTTTTGGGATATTTCATTTTTTAATTGATTATTTTTCGCAAGAAAATCGGCCAATTTCTCTAAATTTTTCTTCCTTCCCAGTTTTTTACCTTCAAAAAGACCAACAGAACCACCAGAAATGATATGTCTTTGGCTTAAAAATGTACCCATTGATGACAAAACAGTAATGCCGTCGGGAATATTTATTTGGCTCAATTCGTCCACATCTCCGTTATAAATATAGACATGTCCCAACAAGAACCGCAAGAGTTTTTCGTAAGTACTGTCTATACGGACTACTTCAGTGGCACAAATCAATTTTTTATCATTGACTTGAATAAAATGTTTTTCGGGTATATAATCCAATACGAAAAAGTTGGCCTTACCTTTTTGGGCATTCTTAAGCAAGGTTACACTTTTGATAGCGTCGTCTGTACTTTTGACTACAAAATAATTGAGATAATTTTCTAAATAGAGTTCTATAGGTGCTTTGTACCTTTCGTCCACTTCCAGAACATCTGACATTAAGGTGAGACCCCCTTTAGTCTGTTCGCTCAAATATTTTATGGATTCAGGAAATCCTTCAAAGCTATCAATCATACTTTTGAGCAGGTCATATTCATTCTGCTTAGAATCTATATTGCGATTGATGTGATTCAACTCATCTTGCCACTTATCTCTTTGAACCTCCAAGTCTGATATTTGAGCTAATCTATTGGTCTCATCGTGAGCGTATTTATTATATTCTCCTTCTTTGATAGTGATATTCTCCTTAAGACCTTTAAGTTGGTGGTGCACTTTCTTTATCTCTTCAGATTTTTGAATAAGGCTCTCACGCATCCGAGTCTGATCTCTTGTGATATTTTCGATATTGTTGGTGCTGATAGCGATGGCCTTTTCAAAATCAAAAATGTCTTTTTCGATTTCTTGCTTTAATTTTTGTTTATTATCAAAGGATTGTTTGGCGTCGTTATAAGTATCCTTCAGCTTTTCATATACCTTTTTTGATTGTTCGAAGTCAATCTTCAACTGCTCCAAAACCTTATTTTCATTACTTAATCTTTGCTGAAGTGAGTGTTCCTTTTCTTGAGCCTCATTTAGCGCCGTTTCACTTTCTAATATAGACTTGGTTACTTGCTCTTTATTTTGTTTTTTAAAACCCAATTTTTGTTTAAGTAAATCTTTTTCGCTTTCAGATGAACGAATGCGATAGACGAGTTCATTGAGTTTCTTTTGATGGTCTGAAAGCGCAACTTCCTTATCTGTATTTGCTTTTTTTTCTTTTTCGAGAGCCGCTTGTTTTTGGTAAAGTATAGCGTCTTGAGCTCTATAAATGTCTTGATCTTTTACCAATTTTTCTGATATACCTTTATATTTTTCCTTCAGATAGTGTACTGAATGAATGGCATACTGAATACTTAATTCCTTATACTTAGCTTTGACATCTAGATATTTTTGAGTTCTCTTGGCTTGTTTTTCCAATGATTTGAGATTACCTTCTATTTCGAAGAGGAGGTCATCAATCCTATTTAAATCCTCAGTGGCGCTTTTTAATTTTGAAAGTGTTTCTTTTTTTCTTATTTTGTATTTGGAAATCCCAGCAGCCTGTTCAAACATCCTTCGTCTTGAGTTTTCCTTATCCGCCAGTATATCATCCACCATACCTAAGGCAATGATAGCATAAGAGTTACTGCCTATACCCGTATCTAAAAATAAAGAATTTATATCTTTTAGTCGGCATGTTACATTATTGAGCTTATACTCTGACTCTCCAGATCTGTATAGGATTCTGGATATCGTCACAGTTTGATATTCAGTAGGCAGTATTCCTTTATCATTATCAAAAGTCAAAGCCACTGTAGCTGTAGCAGATTCTTTTTTTGTTTTGGTACCATTAAATATGACATCAGACATGGCCTCCAGGCGCAATTCTTTACTTTTTTGCTCACCCAAAACCCATCTTATGGCATCTACGATATTGGACTTACCAGATCCGTTAGGGCCTACTACGCCTATGACATCTTCGCTAAAATTGAGAACTGTCTCATTAGCAAAACTTTTGAATCCCTTTATATGTAAGCTCTTAAGTCTCATAAGAGGGCAAAGATAGTCAAATTTGAATAATGTGTCCTAAATGGTTCATATTTTTTAGTTGACATTGGGATGAGATCATTCAAAAAATCCTTTTTAATGATAATAATGGAAAACGTTAATTAATAAAACATGGATTCCAATTATGGCCACCTTTAAATTAAAAATTTAATAATTATCAAGATACAATGAGGCTAAATTAAGTGATAACAATCAATCTCAAATCTCATCTTCATCGGTCACAGCTGCGGGCATATTATTTTTTACAAAATTACACCATGTACAATTATCTTCATTGCAGCCTTCTTCAAATTTGTGTTCTTTGATATTTTGGTATGTCTGCTTGATTTGGAGGCCTACTTCTTCTATATCATTCGGGTGACATTGGACTTTAGCTGCTTCAAATTTGTCATTTTCCATTTCTACAAAATCCATAATCCCGTGTGTCATGTTATACGATGCACCCTTAAATCCATCTAACAATATGCGATAAAAAACGATTTGTCGCCAATAATCGCCTCCTAAAGGCTCTTTATCAGATGGTGGATTGAGTTTAGATTTACTATTAGAAAATTTACCCGTTTTGTAATCCGTGACTGTGACATAATCTTTATATATATTGACTCTGTCCAGTTTCCCAGTCAAAGGTACACCGTCATATTGTACCTGTCTAATGTCGAGTTCAGTTCTGAATTGAGGTGTTTGTAACCACTCCGTGCTGTAATTCTGATAATATGCTTTTAGAGTTATTTCGCCATATTCTCGGTATCTTATCCATTCCTCTTGGGTAAAATGGGACTTGTATTTGTCCATAGCTTTGTAAAAAAACTCTATCAGCTTTTGGGCTGATGCCATAGAACGTGGTTTGGATTTCTCTATATCCACAAAAAAATGTTCTAATGCATAATGAATCGCGCTACCGAAACCCATAGATGCATTCCTGCCTCGTGGAACACC
This sequence comes from Saprospiraceae bacterium, assembly GCA_036782555.1. Taxonomy (GTDB): domain Bacteria; phylum Bacteroidota; class Bacteroidia; order Chitinophagales; family Saprospiraceae; genus OLB9. The sequence continues at coordinate 6,186 of DAIPYV010000062.1, read as the reverse complement.
CAAAATATTTTCAAAATAAAAACTCAATGGACATTTCAAGTATTTATTGAGACTGGTGGTACTTAATTTGAATGTTTCTAATATTCTGTCTATCAGCTCGTGATCAATAAATGTAGCTTGGCCACTCCGATATCTCATGAGCTCTGTCTTATAATCTACGATAAGCGCTTCGGAAATATTAGGCTTCAATATTTCATTATTCACCTCTCTTATCTCTGAGACAAATTTTGACATTTGAATGTCTTTTTCTTTATCATCTTTGGATATATAACTGATATAGACGTAATCCATAGCGCGCGTTACCGCTACAAAAAACAATCTACGTACATCCTCTTCTGTGCCATCATCAGATGCAGCTGTAATTCCTGGCGGCAAAGAATAATTTTGATTATTGCCTCGGTTTTTTTCCCAAGTATTTTCATTGGAGCGCATGATAAACACATGCTCAAATTCCAGGCCTTTTGAACCATGTGCCGTCATAAAATTGACGCCATTTTCATTTGAAAAAATACGATTGACTTCCAGTTTTAATTTTTCATCGCGCATGAGTTGAATGAGCTGAACGGCTTCTCTGAGTGTCAACATTCCTTTTTTGGCCGCTTCATTTTTTATAAAATCAAAATAAGTATTGAAAGCTTGGAGTCTAAAGGCTTTGTCCTCGCTACTCAAAATTTGATCAAGTAATCCGCTGTCCGTAATTATCTTTTCAATCAACATTTGGATAGTAACATTAAAACTTTGTTTTATCCAATCTTCTATGATTTTTGATACATTCATTACATCCTCAATATGATCAACCCCAGCAGAAGTTAAATCCTGTTTACTTTGTAGGATATTGCGCCAATTTTTATAGGTTAATTTAGATTCAACTCCTTCCATTAAGTGAGGCTTGCATGCTATACTAACAGAAGCTAGATCCAATGGAGACAGTCCAAACATATCATAATGTAATATCTCAAACAAAAGATAATTACCACTGTGAGGCTCTTGACTTTCCATTAAAATATATTCCAGAATGGTACACACTTTTATTACATCTGGTTCATCCAATACATTGATGCGTTTCTTGATATTGAGCGGTATTTTCTTTAGTGCAAGGTATTTAGTGATATTCTCTACCAAGGCATGTTTTGTGTATATAACGCCTATATTTTTATAAGGCACACCATGGCGGTGGAGCTCTTCTATTTTTTGTACTATACCTACTTCTTCCTGAGTGGCATTGAGATATTCAATGATTTGCGGCGCCGCTAGTTGTGTTTTTTTCTCTTTTCTAGCTTCAAATAGGTCTTTGACTAAGTAAGGGTATTGAGCCACTAATCTCTCAACATTATTTTCAATAAGATTTTTAGCATAATCTAAAATGATTTGGCTCGAACGATAATTTTGAGTTAAAACAATCTCCGCAGGTGCATATTTTTCTTTAAACTCAATAATCGCACCCATATTGGCGCCTTGAAATCTAAAAATACTTTGGTCATCGTCACCTACAATAAAGAGATTGGGTTTTTCCCAAAAATCAGCCAATAAAAACAACAATTCATTCTGAACACCATTGGTATCTTGATATTCGTCCACCAAAATATACTGAAACTGCTCCTGATATTTACCCAATAAGTGGTCATGGGTTTTGAAGCTATTGATCACAAAAAGTATCATATCATTGTAGTCAATGCGTGCAGATTTTTTCATCAGTTCCATATAGCTGTCAAAAGACTCTGATGCAGCGACAGGTTTATTGTATCTTTCTAAAAGCGCATTGACTTCTTTTATTTTTATATCTCCTTTTTTATATAAAAAACCTCCATCCCCATCTTTTTTTGATGTTTTATAAACAAAATCAGAAGTAGCTGGATCTAATGAATTTTTCTCAAAATCTTGATAAGCCTTCCTAAAATCATCAGGTCTAAGATTTTCTTGTTTCATCATAGAAAATAAGTTCTTCAGCCTAGAGACCTCAAAGTACACGTCAGTTTTGTGCCTTTTTAAAGGATGGTCACTGTCAAAGCTATCTATGAGCTGCCGGTAAATTTCTACCTCCTCTATATCGGACACCTGCTGCAACTCTCTTAATTCTGAAAAATAGGACATATTATCCCTAATGACTGAATTGCAAAATGAGTGGAAGGTCTGAATAGAAACATTGTACGCTTCAGGCCCGATAAAAGACTCCAACCTACGACGCATAGCTACAGTACCCGCGTCAGTATAGGTCAGACAAAGAATATTCTGAGGCAAAGCATCCGTTTTCAATAAAATATTACCAATTCTTACAGCTAGTAATTGCGTTTTACCCGTTCCAGGTCCAGCAATAGTCATCACGGGTCCTTCAATGGTGTCCACAGCCAATTTTTGTTGAATATTTAAAGAATCATAGGCCTCTTTCCACTTTTGTTTGTATTCTTCTCTGATATTATATGACATGGAGTAATATATTTTTTATTAAAACAATCCTGAAATACGGCCTTCTTCGTCTATATCTATATTTACGGCACTTGGAATAGATGGGAGACCTGGCATCCTCATAACATCTCCCAAAAGAGGAATAACAAAGCCCGCACCTCCTGCAAAATCAAATTCCCGTACAGTCACAGAAAAATCCTTTGGTCTGCCTATCTTCTTTTCATCATCAGAAAAACTAGCTGGTGTCTTGACGATACAAACTGGAAACTCTTGGTAGCCCAAATTGGTGATTTGCTTAAGCTGAATTTTGGCTTTGGCTGTGTATTCCACATGAGATGCGCCATAAATTTCAGTGGCAATAGTATGGATTTTATGTTCTATACTATCAGAAAGTTGATACAATGGCTTGAAGTCATTTTGACCGTTTTCAATCGACTCTAAAACGGCTCTTGCAAGATCAGCTGACCCTTCCCCACCCTGAGCAAAGGCCGTGCTGACTACTGCTTTGACGCCCATTTTAGCACATAAATTAATGGCCGCTTGCTGTTCTTCAGATGTGTCCCATGGAAATGCATTGATAGTCACCACAGGATTGAAACCCAATTTTTGAATATTTTCAATATGTTTTTCAAGATTGCAAAACCCCTTTAGAACAGCATCAACATTTGGGAGTGTTAATTCTTCTTTGGACACACCACCATGATGTTTTAAAGCCCTTATAGTAGCTACGATGACCACAGCGTCAGGCTTCAGACCAGCACTCACACACTTGATGTGTAAAAACTTTTCAGCACCTAAATCAGAACCAAAACCCGCCTCAGTAACGACATAATCAGCTAATGACATACCCATTTGGGTGGCAATCACCGTATTAGTTCCTTGTGCAATACTAGCAAATGGACCACCGTGTAAAATAGCTGCGTTACCATCTAAAGTTTGAACCAAATTAGGTTTTATAGCATCCTTGAGTAAGGCTGTCATAGCGCCAACAGCTTTTAAATCACGGGCAAAAACTGGTTTTTTATCATAAGTTCTCCCTACATAAATATTACCAATTCGTCTTTTTAAATCCTTCAAATCATTAGATAAACAAAGTATAGCCATAATTTCAGAGGCCGGAGTGATATCAAATCCATCTTCACGCATGATGCCATTGGCACTGCCACCCATACCCACGATAATCTTTCGTAATGCTCTATCATTCATGTCCATAACGCGCTTCCACACTACAGTACGTGGGTCAATATTGAGGTTTTCAGTTTTACTTTGTATGTTATTGTCAATCATAGCGGAAAGGAGATTGTTAGCCTTTTCTATAGCTGAAAAATCTCCAGTGAAATGTAAATTGATATCTTCCATAGGCAAAACCTGTGCATAACCGCCTCCAGCAGCTCCGCCTTTTACACCAAAAACAGGACCTAGAGAGGGTTCTCTCAATACAGCAATTGATTTTTTACCAATGTGATTTAATCCATCATTTAATCCTATCGTCATGGTGGTTTTTCCTTCACCATATCTTGTGGGAGACATAGCGGTAACTAAAATTAGTTTTCCACTTGGCTTCTCATTTTTCAATTTCAAAGGAAGCTTGGCTTTATATTTTCCATAGTATTCCAAGTCCTCCTCCAAAACATCTATTTTAGAAGCTATATCTTTGATATGTAACATTTTAGCACTTTGGGCTATTTCAATATCACTCTTTAATGGTTTCATAATATTTGATAAATTTGTCATAAAAAGAACAAATTTAGTAAAATTACCTGATTTGAAAAGAGTTAATAAAGAAAAAGTCCAAACCATACGTTGATTTGGACTTTTACCAGTAATATAGAATCAAGAAGTTCTTATATGTGATTTAATGTTTCAAAATAATAACTTTTTCAATAAATACTTTTTCCCCATCATTTATCTCTAATAAATAGGCTCCACTGGAAGCGCTATCAGGAATTTCTATATTAACATTTTTATCATCTAAATAATTAACATTTAAATTATTAGAGTAAACTGTTTTCCCATCCACACTTACCATTCTGAATGATGTTTTATCCTCAACGATAACATTGTTAAATATTACGTTTAATGAAGTTATAGCTGGGTTTGGATAAGTCACAACAGGTCTTGGACTAGCAACAGATACCGTAACGCTCTCAACTTTAGAACAGCCATTACAATCTGTCACTGTCACTCTATAGAAAGTACTACTGCTCGGACTGACCGTTATTGATGATGTAGTAGCCCCATTAGACCAAAGGTACTTGACAGCATTATCAGAAGGATTATTAGGATTACATATACTTTGACCAACTACTACAGGTGTTAAAGTGATGGATTGACCCAAATTAATTCTTCTCTGTGGACCTAGATCAACATTTAAATCAGATACATAGACTACATGCTGAGACGTAGCTATACATCCACAACAATCAGTAACTGTAACTGTATAAGTTGTCGTTTGATTTGGACTCACGCTTATTGAAGTACCCGTTTGACCATTCGACCACACATAACTAGTTATTTCTTTTTCAGTACCTGAACAACAGCCTCCTATAACTTTTATTTCATCAATATCCCAAATAGATTCCAAACCACTATTATTTATAGTACAATAAGGAACTATTTCAAATAAGTAATTGGCGGCTTCAGTAGTCCTAAAATTATCATTGTTTGAAAAATCAAAAGATTCTAACGCCCAAGTTCTATTAGTAGGAATACTGTCTTTGTAATAAATGTATTCATCATTTTTACTAATTCTTATCATGTAAAAAAGCGGATAATTATTTATTCCAGATGGACCATCTACCCAATTGTAAATTTCAGGAGCTTGTTCTAAAAATTCAAGTCCTGTAATTTGTCCCGTTTGTTCTGGGGTAATATCAACTTCAAATCTGAGTGCCTTACTAAAGTCAACTCCTGATGGATGACAAGTTTCTTGACCACCAATACACATTCCTATTCCATCATCGGGACTTGGAGTACATGAATGTTTGCCTCCTTCAAGCATATATACAATACTCGCAGAAACACCTAAACAACTAACATTATTTGTGACAGGAATAAATTCTGTGAAATCCATATGTGAGTTATCAAACATGAAGGATCGACAGTCATCCAAACTCCAATAAGCTATCACTTCTGGTGCAACAGGGCTACACACATCGTTACATTCATTTTCAGTCATACCGGTAGCTACTATAAAAGTAGAATCTCCAGGACATAAATGAGTAATACCTGTTGTAGCTATTGTTGGAGCCGGTTTTGGCATAACAATAATAGATGTTGAACCACTACAACCATTGAGGTCAGTGGCAGTAACTGTATAGGTAGTGGTCTCACTAGGACTAACAACAATAGTTGTTGTAGTGGCGCCAGTACTCCATACATATGTATTTCCGCCTGAGGCTGTCAACGTTGTTTCATCACCGATACAAAATTTGGTTTCACCGGTAATGATTGGAATAGGATTTGGGTTAACTACTACTTCTGCCGTTGCAAGAGCAATACAATCAAACTCGTTTGTGACTAAAACAGTATATGTCGTTGTAGTAAGAGGGCTGACATTAATTGATGAAGTGTTTTCTCCATTGCTCCATGAATAAAATATTCCTCCTGAGGCTGTCAACGTCGTGCTTTCTCCTACACATATTACTGTATCGCCAGTAATCGCGACTATTGGTGTGTCATTGACTGTTACCGTGACTGTCGTTTCAGATTCACAGCCGTCTGCACTCGTGACTGTCACACCGTAGGTGGTTGTGGTCATCGGACTAACTGTGATGCTGGCTG
>DAIPYV010000061.1:0-17750 GCA_036782555.1 Saprospiraceae bacterium | reverse complement strand
TTATCTTTTCAACTATTACATAAGCTCAGCTCTGCATAGCTGCAATATGGGTTAAGCTATTAAGTAGTTTCAAAATATGGGATGGTTTAATTTTTTAAAACATCCCATTTTTTGTATATCTCCTTCTTTATGTCCAATAAGAAATGTTTTTTGAAGATAGTATAACAATTCCCATGTGTATATAGGAAGCGGGTCACATCCATGTTAGAAGTACTTGGACTTGAGTATATGAATATGTACATTCTAAGATAAATAGACTTTCATCAAAATCACCACATTTCATTTATTTTTAGAGAATGGGTCTTATTTTATCAAAGGTATGCTTTATAACATAAAAAATTATATATCAAGACGTCTAACCAAGATGGAATAAATTCTTTACTTGGTGATCAAAGGTGTTTTACCTGCTCAAAAACATCGATCTTTTACTATCTAAATTTCTAAAAAACGGGTCATAAATGTCTTTGATGTAATAAATCATTTCGCCTGTGGATTTCATTTCAGGACCTAGATTTTTATCTACATTAGGAAATTTATCAAAAGAAAATACAGGTACTTTGATGGCAAAGCCCGTTAATTGTTTATTGATATCAAAATCGCTTATTTTTTTAACACCCATCATCACCATTGTTGCCATATTAAGGAAGGGTACTTGATAGGCCTTAGCTATAAATGGTGTAGTACGTGAAGCCCGAGGATTGGCTTCTATAACGAATACTTTTTCATTTTTAATAGCAAACTGAATATTAATGAGCCCTTTGATTTTGAGCGCAAAAGCTAATTTCTCGGCATGTTCTACCATTTGTCCCACTACATGAGGACTTAAAGAATAGGTAGGTAGGACAGCTGAACTATCACCCGAATGGACACCAGCTGGTTCTATATGTTCCATGATACCCATGATGTGCACTTGCTCCCCGTCACATATGGCATCTATTTCTGCTTCTTTAGCACGTTCCAAAAATTGATCTATCAAAACTTTATTATCAGGCATGTGCTTGAATATGCTCAATACATGTGTTTCGAGTTCTTTGTCATTGATGACGATACGCATGCGCTGACCACCTAAAACATACGATGGTCGCACCAAAACCGGATATGAAACGCGATGGGCTACTTCGAGAGCTTCATCCACATCTGTAGCTACACCATATTCAGGATAAGGTATTTCGAGTTCTTTTAATAAATCCGAAAATCGTCCTCTGTCCTCAGCCAGATCCATATCATTAAATGACGTGCCTATTATTTTTATACCTTTTTCGTGCAATTTTTCAGCCAGCTTCAATGCAGTTTGGCCACCTAATTGAACGATGACGCCTTCTGGCTTTTCAAGTTCGATGATTTCTTCCAAGTGCTCCCAATAAACAGGCTCAAAATACAATTTATCCGCTATATCAAAGTCAGTTGATACTGTTTCTGGATTACAATTGACCATGATAGCCTCATATCCAGCTTCGTTTATGGCCAACAATCCATGCACACAGCAGTAGTCAAATTCAATGCCTTGACCTATTCTATTAGGGCCTGATCCTAAAACGATGATTTTTTTACGTTGAGAAGGTATACTTTCATTTTCGCTATCAAAAGTCGAATAGAAATATGGCGTCTGTGCTTCAAATTCAGCGGCACATGTATCCACCATTTTAAATACGCGTCTTATACCCATTGATTTGCGATGTCTAGTGACCTCATCCTCGTTGATTCGGAGTACCCAGGCTATCTGTGCGTCGGAGTATCCAGCTTTTTTGAGATCCATCATAAATTCATAAGAAATATCCTCAGCTACATTGTGCTTAAGAAGGCGTTCTTCGTACTTGACTAATTGTTTGATTTGTTTTATATACCAAGGGTCTATTTTAGTAAGTTTGTGTACTGTTTTTTCAGGCACGCCTAAGCTGAGTGCATCTTTGACTCGATATATTCTATCGTCACTTGCATTTTCTAATCTATATAAGATATCTTCAGTTTGGATCCATTCTTTTTTATCAGCGCCAAGCCCTGCACGATTGTTTTCTTGACTTTGACAAGCTTTTTGTAGGGCTTCTTGAAAATTACGACCTATGGCCATGACCTCTCCTACAGATTTCATCTGTAACCCTAGTGTATTATCTGAACCATAAAATTTTTCAAAATTCCACCTTGGCATCTTCACTATAACATAATCCAATGCGGGTTCAAAGAAAGCGGATGTGGTTTTAGTTATTTGATTATTGAGCTCGTCCAACGTGTAGCCAATAGCCAATTTTGCTGCTATTTTAGCAATGGGATATCCAGTAGCTTTACTTGCTAAGGCAGAAGAACGTGATACTCTGGGGTTAATTTCTATGGCTATAAGCTCTTCGTTTTCTGGATTAAGAGCAAACTGTACATTGCAGCCGCCGGCAAAATTACCCAATGACCGCATCATCATCATAGCATCATCCCTCATCTGTTGAAAGGCAGTATCTGAGAGCGTCATAGCAGGAGCCACTGTAATACTATCTCCTGTATGTATACCCATAGGGTCAAGATTTTCTACAGTACAGATGATGACGACATTATCATTTTGGTCTCTTAGCAATTCCAGCTCATATTCTTTCCATCCCAAGACAGCTTTTTCGACCAATACTTCGTGCGAAGGAGACGCTTCGAGTCCTCTTCTGAGGGCTTCGTCAAATTGTTCTTCTTTCATTACAAAACCACCTCCAGTACCACCTAATGTGTAAGAAGGCCTTATCACAAGAGGAAAGCCTATTTTTTGAGCAGCGTCTTTTCCTTCCAAAAAAGAATTTGCTATACGAGAGTCAGCAACGTTAAGACCTAAATCTACAACAAATTTTTTAAAAGCTTCTCTATTTTCGCATAGTTCTATAGCATTGATGTCCACCCCTATCATTTTGACACCGTATCTTTCCCATACACCCATGTTTTCAGCTTCTATAGCTAAATTGAGTGCTGTCTGACCACCCATGGTAGGCAAAACGGCATCTATTTGACGTTCTTCAAGTATTTTTATTATGCTCTCCACAGTCAATGGCCATAAATAAACATGGTCTGCAGTGACATTATCTGTCATTATAGTGGCTGGATTGGAATTAATAAGAGAGATAGTAATACCTTCTTCTCTTAGTGATCGAGCCGCTTGGGATCCCGAATAATCAAATTCACAGGCTTGTCCTATGACTATAGGTCCACTTCCTATGATTAGGATGGACTTGATAGAAGTGTCTTTTGGCATGATTATGTAAAATTGTGTGTTCGGGTTGCAAAGGTAAGGTTTCATTGTTCTTATATTCAAATTTATACCTTACTTTTGTGACATTTTTATAAAAAAACACTTCATGATTCAAAAAATACTCATAACAGATAAGGTACACCCTATTCTCATTGAAGGATTGTCAAAGGCTGGATATTTAATAGATTATGACACCAATGTAGATAATGTAGCTTTGGATGAAATTATTCACCAATATGAGGGTATCATTATTAATAGTAAAATCACGATGAATCCTTTGAGAATAGATAAAGGTAAAAACTTAAAATTCATAGGGAGATTAGGCTCAGGTTTGGAGATAATAGATATTCCTCACGCTAAGAAAAAGAAAATATCTGTCATCAATTCTCCCGAGGGCAACTGTCATGCCGTGGCCGAACATGAAATGGGTATGATTTTATCACTTATAAATAACCTTAATGCAGCCGATAATGAGGTGCGTCAAAATATTTGGGAACGAGAGAAAAATCGGGGTATTGAGCTTCGTGGGAAAACCATTGGTATCATTGGTTTGGGGCATACGGGGAGTGCATTTGCAGAAAAACTGTCGTCTTGGCGACTTAATGTTATATCTTATGACAAATACAAGAAGCGTTATCCAAAGCATTTGCGTTTTGTAGAAAAGACCACTTTGGAAGAGGTTTTGAAGAGATCAGACGTGATTTCTTTGCATTTGCCAATGACAGAAGAAACCAGATATTGGGTGAACAGTCATTTTTTAAACAGATGTAAAGATGGCGTCATACTGTCCAATACATCTAGAGGAAAGATAGTCGTTACAGAAGACTTGTTGTGTGCTCTACAATCCGGAAAAGTAAAAGGAGCATGCTTGGATGTCTTTGAAAACGAAAAGCCAGAAACATACAATGATCTAGAAAATCGAATGTATCAAAAGCTTTTTTCAATGAAAAGTGTCGTTTTGTCACCTCATATAGCGGGTTGGACACATGAGTCTCTCAAAGAGATAGCTGAAGTTTTATTAATTAAAATTTTAAAATCTCAAAAATGCTTTTTAAAAGTGTAACCATGGAGACACTTTTTAAGAAAAAATTAAAAAAATTTTGTCAAAGGTTAAATTATCCTTAACATTGCGGACTTTTAGAAATAATTAACACAGAATTTAAATTTCAATGTATGAATCGATTGTTACTAATCTTAAGTTTTTTTCTTGTAGGATGGACAGGGCTGACGGCTCAGACGACTATAGAAGGAAAAGTTAAAGACAAAGAATCCAATGAACCTATCCTTTTTGGTTCAGTAGCTTTGTATAGAGGAGGAGTACTTATTACAGGTACAGAAACCGACTTTGATGGTAATTATACCATCGCTGATGTTCAGCCAGGTACTTATGACATGGAAGCCAGTTATGTAGGATATAATCCTCAACGAATCACAGGTATTGTCATTAGTGCGGGTAGAACCAATAGAGTAAATTTTGACATGTCTACCGATGCAGTATTAATGGAAACTGTTGAAATCATTGAGTACAAAGTCCCATTGATTGAGATAGATAATACCACACAAGGTACCACTGTCACAGCTGAAAAAATCAGATCTTTACCTACTAAACAAATTAACGCCATTGCCGCCACAGCTGCTGGTATTTCTTCACGTGATGGTGGGGATATATCTATCAGAGGGTCTAGAAGCAACGAAACTGTTTACTTCTTAGATGGTGTCCGTGTTACTGGAGATATGATACCTCAGTCTGAGATTGAGCAATTACAAGTAGTCGTAGGTGGTGTTGAAGCCAGATACGGTGACGTAAGTGGTGGTATCATCTCATTGACATCTAGAGGACCAAGTAGCAAGGTGATGGGTACAGTAGAGTATGAGAGAGGTATAGATGGATTTGGTCATAATCTTTTAAGTGCCAACGTAGCCGGCCCTTTATTAAAAGATAAAAAAGGCCAGCCTATCATCGGGTACCGTCTTTCAGGACAGTATATTACTATAGATGAGTCTAGACCATCTGCGGTAGGATACTATAGAGCACCTGAAGCCCTTATTAGACAATTAGAAGCCAATCCTACTTATACAATTGGAAACACTGAATTTCCGTCTATGGAGCTATTAAGGAATTCTGATATAGGTGGACCTATCAATGTAAGACCTAATAACGGACGAAAGGATATAGATTTGACTGCAAGATTGGATTTTAAATTGTCAGATCAAATAAGTCTCCAATTATCAGGAAACTATAAAGACGTAGAAAATAGATTCACTCCAAATAGTTCTGGCGTCAGTGGATCAACAGCGCAATGGGGTTTCCTCAATTGGGTCAATAATCCATTTGAATATTCAGACCAATTGAGAGGAAATTTGAGATTTACTCACAAGATAGGTAGTCAGGGACAAGGTAGTGATGGCGAAAAGGCTGCTAGTAACTTTAGAAACCTTTACTATACATTGACCTTAGGTTATGAAAAGAGAAATAGAAGTCAAGAAGACTTTAGACACCAAGATAGACTTTTTAATTACGGTTATTTTGGGGAGACCGATAGAACTTGGGTGCCTGCATTTGGTTTTTCTGATAACCCAGAGGCTGGAGGACCACCTATTTTTGGTCATGTCGGATTTAGGCAAGAAGTTGGCGAATTTAGACGAAATGATGTCATTAATCCAATCTTAGGTTCTTACAACGCTATTCAAGGAGTTAACGTTAATGGACTACTTAACCAAAATAACAATGCAGCATGGAATAACCTTTTTGCCAATGTGGGTCAAGTCTATAATCAGTTTTTTAAATCTGAAAGAGATATTTATACACTTAACTTAACTTCTGGTTTTGATTTACTCCCGGGAGGTTCTGAAAAAGGAAGACATAATATCACATTTGGTTTGATTTACGAGCAAAGTATCAATAGATCTTATAACCTCAATCCATTTGGCTTGTGGAACTTAGCTGATATTCAAGCCAATGGCCATATCAATGGTATAGATACAAGTGTAATCATAGGTGAAATGAATGGATTGCCTATATATCAGACAGCGATTTCTTTGAGAGCGGATGACAGATTTTATAGAAGTGCTAGAGAATTAAAAGGTCTTTCTGATTATGAATACCTTAATGTGTGGGATATTGATCCGAGTTTATTGAGATTGGATATGTTTTCTGCCTCTGAGTTAGTTGAGTTTTCTCAAAATATAATAGGTTTCGATGGTTATGATTACTTGGGCAATAGAGTGGGCTCTGATGTTAGATTTGACGATTTCTTTACTTCTCGTGATGCTGATGGAAAGCGCAATTTCTTAGTGGCTCCACAACAACCTATATATGGCGCTTTCTTTTTACAAGATAAGTTTTCTTATAAGGACATAATATTCAGGTTAGGTTTGCGTGTAGATTATTTCGATGCTAATACCAAAGTACTAAGAGACCCTTATGCATTGAATGAGATTGAAACCGCCAAAGATTACTATACCAGATTGAATTTACAACAACCTTCTTCAGTGGGTGATGATTATAAGGTATATGTAGTGAATGGGGAGTCAGACGAAATCAGAGCCTTTAGAAGTGGAGACCAATGGTTTTTACCTAATGGTACAGCAGTGTCAAATGGACAAGTTATTTACCAAGGTGGATTAGTATTTCCTTCATACGCGGGCAAGGACGCTACAGGTACTCAAAGACGGATATTAGATATTAGAAATCCTGATTATGACCCCAATAACGCCTTTGTAGATTATAAGCCACAAATCAATTTCATGCCTCGTTTGGCTTTCTCTTTCCCTATTTCGGATGATGCTGGCTTCTTTGCACATTATGACGTTCTATACATGAGGCCTCAAGGAAATGCTTTTGCTTCAGCTTTAGATTACTATTTCTTCGAAGATATTACTCGATTTAATCCAGGAGGCGCGCCTATAGGCAATCCTAATCTTCGACCTGTAAGAACTGTAGATTATGAAGCTGGTTTTCAGCAGAAATTGAGCGACAATATGGCTATAAAAATGTCTGCGTTTTACAAAGAAGCTAAGGACTTAATCCAAAGTAGAGTATTTGCTAACGTAGCCGCTCCCCTTAATGAATACGAAACTTTTGATAATTTGGATTTTAGTACGATAAAAGGTTTTAACTTCGAAATAGATCGTCGTAGAATCAATAACTTAGAATTAAGGTTGACATACGCGCTTCAGTTTGCTGATGGCTCAGGTAGTGATGCTAACTCTTCAAGAGGAATCAACGCACGTGGACCTATAAGAAACCTTTTGCCGCTTTCTATTGACGAGCGTCATAGATTCACCGGAGTGGTTGATTACCGATTCGGTGAAGGCAGATCTTATAATGGACCTGATTGGAAATTAGGCAATGTTAAAATATTGGAAAATTTTGGTGTCAATTTCTTAGCATTTTTAGTTTCTGGACAGCCCTACACGAGAAGAATTAATCCTAGCCAATTTGGAGGTACAGGTTTCGCTGGATCCATTAATGGTGCTAGGTTACCATGGAATTTTATAGCGGATATGAATATCACTAAAAGACATCCTATCATGGTAAATAAAGAAACTAATAAAAGAATGTTCTTGAACATCGTGCTAAGAGTTCAAAATGTATTCAATATTCAAAATACAGTTGGTGTTTATTCATTCTCAGGTGACCCTAATAATGATGGTTTCTTGGAGACGTCTTTCGGAAGAGACAGAGTACGCGGTATAGTTAATTCTGGTAGAAATGCGGATGCTTTCTTAGAGGCATATCAGTGGCGTATGTTACAAGGTGGATTTTTCAATATACCACGCAGAATGTTTTTAGGAATAATTTTAGACTTTTAATTGAATAAAATTTAAAATATTATATCATGAAATTTAATAAAATAATAGGACTCTTTATAGGTATTATGGTCTTATGCGTCGGTCAGTTGGACGCAAGAAAGCCAGACAATATCGGAGAAGCTCCAAAAACAGATCACATCGAATGGAGATCTAATTGTCAAAGGCCAACAAGTGCGACCGAAATGTCAGTCAACAATGTGCGCGCAAGATTGCTCACGGGTGGAGATGTATGGTCTGAAGGTCAATATGTTGTGCCTAAGCCAGCTCCAGGTGACTTAAATGTTTCAGCTCTTTATGCAGGCGGTGTTTGGATAGGTGGTGTAGACAGATCTAGAAATATCAAATTATCTGGAGTTATGTACCGTTCTATGGGTTTTGACTTTTTTTCAGGTCCACTAGACTTGAGAGGTGTTACAGAATTAGAAACATGTCAAAACTGGGATAGATTCTTCAAAGTAGATGGAAGAGAGGTCAAAAGGTTTATTATATCTTATCAACAAGCTATACTTGAAGGGAGAGAATTCAATTGTGATTCTATTCCTGATGACATTAAATATTGGCCTGGTAGAAATAATCCTGTCTGGAGAGAGAAATATAATTTTGATTTGCCAGATCAAGATTTGGGCGATTACTTTGATTTTAATGGGGATGGAATTTTTAACGCTTGTGATGGAGATTTTCCAATCATATTGATTAGAGGTTGTGAGCCAAACACTTTTGAAGATGCTAGAAAGTTAATAGCAGACGAGATGATATTTTGGATCTATAATGACAATGGTGGGCCTCAAACGTTATCAGGCCCGACAGCAATTCAGATGGAGGTGCAAGTACAGGCTTTTGCTTTTGCTACCAATGATGAGATCAATGATATGACATTTTACAGATACAAGCTTCTCAATAAAGCGACTGAGGACTTGTTAGATTGTTATTTTGCTATGTGGGTAGATCCAGATTTAGGTTGTTATGCTGATGACTTTATTGGTTGTGATGTGGGTAGATCCTTGGCATATGTATATAATGAGGATGCTATAGATGGTATCGGTGCCACCTCAGATTGTGCCGGTACACCTACTTATGGTTCGGACATCCCTTTGGTGGGTTATGACTACTTTAGAGGTCCAAGAGGACCAAAGGTTTTTGCAACAGACCCCAATGGTGAGCTTTTATTCGATACTTTGCGTGATAGCAGAGGACAGGTAGTGAGAGACAGCCTAGGTAATCCAAGATTTACCAATAGACTTGTTGATCCCGTACCATTTTCAGGACAAGTAGATACTATTGTAGAATTAGGCATGTCTTCATTTACTTATCATGAAAACTGTGGTATTGGTTCACCGGAACCAGGTACTTGTGATCCTCAAAGAGGTCGAGAACAAGGATTTTATAACTTAATTAGAGGATTTTGGGCGGATGGAACACCATTTACACGCGGGGGTTCTGGATACAATCCAGGTAGTACAGATTCGATTAGTTATGCATTTCCGGATCCACCATCTAGTACTGGAGGTGATGCATGGAGTATGTGTGCTGTACAGTCTCCTTTTGGAGATAGACGGACACTTCAGGCAACAGGGCCACTTTTGTTGCAGCCTGGTGTAGAAAATGAATTGATCATAGGTGTAGTCTATGTTCCGAGCGTCATGCACCCTTGTCCTGATATTTCTAGATTATTATTTGCGGATGATATTTCACAAAATCTTTTTGATAATTGCTTCAATCTTCCTGAGGGACCGGATGCACCTGATGTCACGGCTATCGAGTTGGATAGAGAATTGATAATCATGTTATCAAACGAGCCGTTTTCAAATAATTTTGAAGAAAAATTTAGAGAAGTTGATATTCAAGCTCCTAACGTAGATGGTAATGAGTACGTATTTGAAGGTTATAGAATATTCCAATTGGCCAATGCCAATGTAACAGCGCAAGAATTAAGTGATATCAACAAAGCAAGACAAGTCGCTCAGGTAGATGTTAGAAACGGTATTAAGGAAATTTATAATTGGACAGTCGAGCCCAATCCTATAGATCCTATATTTGGTCCAGCTATCTTTACTCCTCAGCGTATGGTAGTGGGTCAAGATAGAGGTATCAATACTACATTTAGAATTACGGAAGATCAATTTGCTACTACAGATAGAAGATTAGTCAATCATAGACAATACCATTATTTGGCTATTGCTTATGCATACAATAATTGGCAGCCACTAGACATAGTCAATCCTCCTTATGAAGGACAAAGACGTCCATATCTAGAGGGTAGAAATAATTTGGGGCCTCGAGGAGATGGATCACCTTATACTTTAGTACCAAGACCCATAGTTTATGAGGAATTGCAATCAAATTATGGTGATGGACCTATAGTGACTAGAATATCAGGTGAAGGTAATCCAGGAGTGTTTTTAGAAATGGAGCCTGCGACATATGAATTGATTCTTAATGGTCAGTTTGATGGCAAAATATTATATAAAGAAGGGTTAGGACCTATTAGTGCAAAAGTTGTAGACCCACTTAGAGTAAAGAGTGGAAAATACAGACTTGAAATAACGGGGACTCATAATGGTTCAGCTGCTGTGTGTAGTTTTGAAAATGACGCTTTATGGAGAGTAACAGATCTGAGTAACAATCAGGTGATATTAGATAATAGACCTTTAGCCGAAGCTAAAGAGTACATCATTAACAACTTTGGTATCTCGATTACAGTGAATCAGGCTGATTATGTAACAACAGAAAGAAGCGGTAGAAATGGAGCTGTGGGCGCCCGTCTAGAATATGCCAATCCTAATGGCGAAAGATGGTTTAACGCAGTAACCAATGGTGGTATATTTTTTAGAGGGGAGACTGGCAACGTATCTAATAGGGCTGTTGATTATATTTTGAAACCAAACCCTGATGATCAGAATAATTCATTGTCAACAATGGGAGACGGATTTTTTGTACCTATGCTTTCTGCAAAGAGACAAGACGATTTCGGCCAATTGTTCTTGAGTCCAGTGGCACATGATTTATTTCCTTTTACGAGCAGTAGAAATGGTTTGAGATACAGAGATCTTAACAATGTAGATATCGTTTTTACATCTGATAAATCCAAGTGGAGCAAATGTATAGTGGTGGAAACTAATTATTCTGGATTTTCAAATATAGGCTTTCAGTCTATAGGTGAAGTTGGAAACTTTAGGTTGAGGAATTCTCAGTCCAAAGATCAAAATGGCAATGAAATAGAAGGTATAGGATTTTCATATTTCCCTGGTTATGCTGTAGATGTTGAGACAGGTAAGAGACTGAATATTTTCTTTGGTGAAAATAGTGTTTTCTCTGATAGAGAGATCACTTTCAATGGTCAGACTTATAATATAGCTGAGTTTATGGATGGGGGTGATGGTATAGGTGGAGATATGATATTTAACCCATCTTCTGAGACTTTAATCGGAATACCTGGAATAGTTGAACTTAATCCTGATTTTCCAGAGATAGGTTTTCCAGTCTTTGGCGGACAGCATTATATATATGTGACAAGGCAGGAGTATGACGGTTGTGATGGCTTAGCTACACGTCTTAGATCAAACAATATTGACCAACGTAGTGTGGCGTTAGGAGCGGTAACATGGACGTCATTTCCTCTTGGTGTGGCAAGCGCACCTATGAGAACCTTGGAGAGCGGACTAATACCCAATGATTTAACAGTTAAACTTCGCGTAGATAAGCCTTATGGCCCATCAAGGAGATTTACAACAGAGGGTTCACCAGCTATTACAAGAAATTGTCTGACGGATGGGGATAATCCTATTTATGAGTTCGAATTCAAAGGTGTAGAGTCAAGACAACTTGAAAATCAAGAAGATTATGTAGGGGCTTTGGCCAATGTGAATGTGGTGCCGAATCCATACTATGCGTATAGTGCATATGAGACATCGCAGTTCGCAAATGTTGTTAAAATCACCAATTTACCTGCACGCGCTACAGTCACGATATATAGCTTAGACGGTAGCTTTATAAGACAATACCAGAGAGACGAAAGAGGTGCTATATTGAGTGGTACGAATAGGCCTACAAGTACTTCCCAAGTATTCCCAGATTTAGAATGGGATATGAGAAACTTTAGGGAAATACCTGTAGCAAGTGGTGTATATCTAATACACATAGTGGCACCAGACTATAATGAGGAGCGCACTATCAAATGGTTTGGTGTAAGTAGAAGATTTGATCCAAGTGGATTATAAAAATATTTTATTATCAATACTGGGAATAACTTTTCCCAGTATTGATATCTAAAATAGGAAAATTGAGAGACAGTATTCTCTATATTTTACTCAAAATTCAAATTATCAAAAATGAGATATAAATTTTACATAATTGTTTTTTTAATTGCAGGGACATTCATCAGTTTATATGCTGGAAACCCTGACAGACAAGGTCAAGCTGGTGCGCCTGAATTACTTATGAATCCATGGGGTAGGAGTTCTGGATTGCACTCTATGAATACATCATCGGCCACGGGCGTGGAAGCTATGAGGATCAACATCGCGGGATTAAGTAGAATTAATTCCATAGAACTAGGCGTTGGGCATAGTAGGATGTATGCAGGGGCAGGGTTAAATTTTAATGCCGGTGGAATAGGTATAAAGATGGGAAAGACTGGTGCACTAGGTATTGAGTTTGGAATGCTAGATTTTGGTGATATTCCTATCACTACTGTTGATCAACCCGCTGGAACAGGAGGCTTTCTTAATCCATCTTTTTTCCAATTGGGTGTAGGATATTCTAGAATATTTGCCAATAAAATATCTGTAGGGGGTATGGTGAGACTAGTGTCTGAAGCCATTCAAGACGTTTCTGCAACAGGGGTGGCTATTGATGCTGGTGTTCAGTATGTTTCTGGTCCAAAAGATAACTTTAAATTGGGTATATCATTAAGAAACGTGGGCTCTCAAATGGCTTTTGGTGGTGAAGGTATGACCGTAAGGAATAGAAATCCTGATAGAAGAGAAACTGAATATCTAATAGCTTTTGATAGCCGTGCTGCAAGTTTTGAGTTACCTTCAATGCTTAACATTGGTGTGTCTTATGACTTTTATATTGGTGATGAGGATTATATCAGAGGTTTGACTAATTTTACTTCCAATGCATTCTCCAGAGACCAAGTTGGTGTAGGCGCTGAATTTGTATTTAGAAATATGTTTACAGTAAGAGCGGCTTACAAAGTAGATATTGGTGATACTGATGGAATAATAGGCGCCAATTTATATACAGGTCTGGCTGCAGGGTTTTCTGTAGATGTCCCTACTACTAATGATAAAAGTAAAACTGTGGGAATAGATTATGGCTTTAGAGCGACTAATCCTTTTAAGGGCACGCACAATATCACAATAAGATACGGATTTTAAAACAAATTTATTTATAAAACGTTTGTAGTTTATAAGGTTGTTCTTAACAGACGTTTTCATCCTATTAGTAGGGTGGAAACGTTTGTTTTTTTTATTGAACTAAGCACAACCTCATTTTTTAGCACATTATTAAAGAATTAAAACAAGTGAGTTATGACAATTTCATACATGACACAAGAAGGATATGAAAAGCTTAAGGCTGAATTGGAAGAATTGAAAACTAGGGGAAGAGACGAAGTGGCTAAAGCCATAGCCGAAGCCCGAGATAAAGGTGATTTATCTGAGAATGCTGAATATGATGCGGCAAAAAATGCGCAAGGTATGCTCGAAATGAAGATCAATGAAATGGAAAAAGTCTTTGCAAATGCCAGAATATTGGATGAATCACAACTAGATACATCAAAGGTAACCGTGTTGTCTAACGTGACTATAAAGAATTTAAAAAATGGCGCTCAGGTTACATATAAACTAGTAGCCGAGGCTGAAGCGAATTTGAAAGAAAAAAAGATCGCTACATCATCACCCATAGGAAAAGGATTGCTTGGTAAAAGTGTAGGAGATATAGCAAAAGTAAGCACACCCGCTGGTGAAATTGATTTTGAAATAATAGAAATATCTTTATAATATGTCAACAGTATTTACCAAAATTATATCTGGGGAATTACCTTCATACAAAATAGCTGAGGATGAAAATTTTTTAGCATTCTTGGATATTAATCCTTTAGCCAAAGGACATACACTTGTTATACCCAAAGAAGAAGAATATCCTAATGTATTTGATTTAGATGATGATATGTTAGGGGAGTATTTTGTATTTACAAAAAAAATATCTAAAGCCATAAAAGCGGCTATTCCATGCATCAAGGTGGGCATGACTGTGATAGGATTAGAAGTACCGCATGCGCATATTCACTTGATTCCAATCAATAGTGTCTCTGAGATGAATTTTTCAAGAGAGAAGATGAGTTTTTTAGATGAGGAAATGAAAGAGTTAGCCCGCAAAATTAAGGGATTTGTTCAGCTGTAGGTTTTCGTTAATCTAATGCTAGTTGAGCATTTTTCTTTATATAGTAAAACTAATAATAAATAGGTGCAAACTAGTGCTTCAATAGGACATATCTTTTGGCAAACTAGTGAGATAATATAAAGTATTTTCATAAACTGTTTAGTCGGTTAGAATTAACTCATTTTTTATTTGTCTTGTTATTTTAAGTAGGTAAAGTAAAAATTGTATCTTTGCCTCATATAAAATTTTTAAATATAATGAGTATGCAAGTATTATCTGGGAAAATAGCATTAATTACGGGTGGAAGTCGCGGGATAGGAGAGTCCATAGTTTTGAAATATGCTGAAGCTGGCGCACATGTAGCATTCACTTATGTATCTTCAGAAGAAAAGGCTCAAGCTGTAGTGACTGCTGCATCCGCTTTTGGTGTCAAAGTCAAAGCTTACAAATCGGATGCTTCAGACTATAATCAAGCTGAGCAACTGATCAATGAGGTGGTTGCCGAATTTGGTGGATTAGATATTTTGATTAATAATGCAGGGATAACTAAAGACACGCTCATGCTTCGAATGACCGAAGAGATGTGGGATCAAGTGATTGAAGTCAATCTTAAATCTGTGTTTAATTTGACTAAACATGTTTTAAAGCCTATGATGAAGCAGCGCTCTGGCTCGATTATCAATATGAGCAGTGTAGTAGGTGTCTTTGGTAATGCGGGTCAAGCCAATTATGCCGCTTCCAAAGCTGGTATCATAGGGTTTACTAAGTCAATAGCTAAAGAGGTGGGTTCGCGCAATATTCGATGCAATGCTATTGCTCCAGGTTTTATTGAGACAGATATGACACACGCTCTCAAAGATGACCAAAAAAAGGCATACTCTGACAGCATACCATTGAAAAGATTGGGGTCTGGAGAGGATATCGCTCAAGCTTGTATCTACTTGGGTTCTGATATGTCACTTTATGTTACAGGACAAACATTGAGTGTATGTGGAGGACTAAATGTATAATTTTAAATTTTAAATTTTGACTTTTAAGGATATAAACCTAAACAACCCTTTGTGGAATGCTTTAGATGATCTCGGGTATCATACTCCGACTACTATTCAAGCACGGTCTTTTTCGGTCATTATGTCTGGAAGGGATGTACAGGGTATAGCGCAAACTGGAACAGGAAAGACTATCGCTTATCTACTGCCATTGTTAAAAATGTGGCAATTTAACAAAAGTCGCCATACCCAAATATTGATTATTGTGCCTACAAGGGAACTTGTTGTGCAAGTAGTAGAACAAGCGGAAGCACTGTCTAAATACATGAATATCGTGATCAAAGGTGTATATGGAGGTACTAATCTAAAAACTCAAGCTTATGAAGTAGCGGAAGGCTGCGATGTATTGGTAGGTACTCCAGGACGGTTATTGGATTTAGGTTATCACGGCACACTTAATTTTAAGTCCATAAAAAAATTAGTCATAGACGAAGTAGATGAAATGTTGGCTCTGGGATTTAGATCACAATTAGAACACATTTTAGACCTTCTACCAGCGAAAAAACAAAACCTTTTGTTTTCTGCTACCATGTCAGATGAAGTTGAAGCTTTAATTGATGGATATTTTAAAACACCTGAGAAAGTAGAAGCCGCTCCTCCTGGATCGCCTGTTTCCAATATTAATCAGACCATGTATCGCATTCCCAATTTTAACACTAAAATAAATCTTCTCAAAAAGCTTTGGAATGAAAGAATAGACATTAATAAAGCTTTACTTTTTGTATCCACTAAGGCCTTAGCCGATGAATTGTTTACCAAATTGACAGAACATTATCCTGATCAATTGGCTGTCATACATTCCAATAAAGATCAAAACTATCGCTTCAATGCGGTCAATAAGTTCAAAGCCAATGAAGTCCGTATGCTGATAGCGACTGATATCATAGCACGTGGAATAGATATAGACGATGTGTCACACGTTATCAACTTTGACCTTCCCGACGAGCCTCAAAACTATATCCATAGGATAGGACGAACGGGCCGTGCCGATAAAAAAGGTGAAGCTATTTCATTTGTTGGAGACCTAGAGATGGACTATTTAGATGCCATACATAGCTATATGGAGGCAGACATTCCTGTCTTAGATTTACCCGATGGGTTAGAAATATCAGATGTATTGGAAGATTTTGAAATGCCTCAAATACAGATGAAAAATGTATTAGGTAAATTACCTAAAGTTACCGAATCCAAGGGTGCCTTTCACGAAAAAAAGGCTAAAAATAGACGAACAAATATCAAAGTAAGCTACAAAGAAAAAATGATGGCTAAATATGGAAAACCTAAAACCAGAGGACAAAAGCCAAGTAAGAAGAAGAAGTAATTTTTTCCCAATCTTCACGTCGAAGTTCTAATGCATAATTCCATCTAATTATATTTTAAGTTATTGATATTCAATGATTTTAGTTGTCTTTTTTGTACTAGAGTTTTTTACTCTCTTGAAATCTGGGTTAAACTATCTCAATATTTGACGATAATAGAGACAAATAAAAGACGAAATTTACGACAATATTTATATCTTTGCACCGTCATTGAATGAGGGATAGGAGCGAGTATGAAATTAGGAACTGTAAGTAAATAAATTACCCACTTTGACGCGTTCTTTTGATTTTTATCTTCGTTGTAAATTCGTCAAGTAGCTTAGGCTATTATCCTCATTTACGCCTTGCTAAAAACCAAAATTACTACGTCAAATTTGTACAATTTACTTAATTACAGTTCCTGAAGCGGATAGCCCGACCTCGTCTGAAAGACGCGGGCACTCCCTGATAAAAAATTAAAGTAGCGGTATATGTATCTGAATTGTCACTCTTATTATAGTCTTAGGTACGGAACTTTTGCACCAGAAACGCTGCCCCAAATGGCAAAGTCTTTGGGTGTGGAGGCTATGGTGCTGTCAGATATCAATAATACTTCGTGTGCCTTTCAGTATGTGCAGGCGTGTCGTGCGGAGGGTGTCAAACCTATATTGGGTATAGAGTTTAGGCAGGATGGGGAGTTTTATTATCTGGGTATCGCCCAAAACGACGAGGGCTGGCGAGAACTGTGTACGCTGCTAACGGAGACGTCGCTATCCGGAGAACCGCTGCCAAAGGAGGCGCCTGAATGGCAGCACTGCTATGTGGTGTATCGCAAACTGCCCAAAGGTGTGGAACTGTTGCGAGACTATGAATACGTAGGTGTGCGGCCCGATGAAGTGAATAAACTCTACTCATCATATCTGAAAAATTATCCAGATAAATTGGTGGCGTTCAGTCCTGTGACCTTTGCGGATGAGGATGGATTTA
>DAIPYV010000060.1:0-17751 GCA_036782555.1 Saprospiraceae bacterium | reverse complement strand
AAAATAAAAACCTATTCAACGAACTGATAGATACGGCTAAGATATGTTCTTTGGGCCAGATTACGCACAGTCTTTTTGATGTAGGTGGAAAGTATAGGAGGAATATGTAGGATTTTATCAATATTTTAATGTTGGAGCAAGTAATAAGTTTTACTTACTCCAACATCAGATTTTCTGTATAAACTTCAACTTACTTCCTCACCATAGTCATTACAGCATTTTGCATAGCAGGCATGACTTGGACAGTTTTGTCAGCCAATTTGGTTTCTGGATGGATGTAATAAGTGATTTTGTCAGATTCATTTTCATGATTGACTACTTCCACCACCCAATAGTTGATATTATTCATATTTTCTTGGCCTGTGACATTGAGTTTTACATTTTTAGCTTTCATGGTCATCATGTCTGGCACGGAGTAGGCCAATGAAAAGCCTTTTTTGAGTTCTAAACCACCTAAAATAACATCAGTGCCTGGACCATCTGCAAGATATGCGCCCTCGATAGGAAGCTCCATATTTTGGCCCTTCATGTTGATGCTTATTTTATCCTTACTAAAAATCATAGGTATCTCTTGCCCCATTTGATTGATAGTACGAGATATAGGTTCGAAATCTTTATAAACCATGATATCTTTCATTGAGCCCATAGGACCATTGCTTTCATCTGTAACTATCCACTGCCCGTCTTTATTAGACACGGTTCTTGTGGTCGTCATAGGTATTTTTTGTCCTGCCACTTCTATGGTGACATCATATTCTGAGGTACCTTCCTTCCATTTGTTATTTATAATAGGAAGTGTATTGGCTACTAATAAAGCCTCTTTGGGAGTATAAGTGACTGTAGAAATATCTACTATGAGATTATTGAGGGCCTCTTGTACATCATCAGCCATATCTTTTTGGTATCTGCCACCTATTACCTCAGCCAAGAATTTTTCAGTATAAGCGTACATGGCCTTCTTATTAAGGGGTTTTCTAAAACCATGACCTTCATCATTAGCTAAGAGATAATCCACTTTTTTACCTTTTTCTCTGAGAGCTATGACTATTTGATCTGATTCTGCTTGTTTCACACGAGGGTCATTGGCCCCTTGGATAATAAGCAACGGTTTGTTAATTTTATCGACACTGAATAGTGGACTAGCCTCTTGAATCAATTTTTTACCTTCTTCCGTATTTGGGTCTCCTACCATACCATAGAGGAAAGCTCTACCAGCTTCCCAGTAAGCGGGAACTGATTCCAGAAGAGTAAATATATTACTTGGACCCACTATATCTACTCCACCAGCATAGACATCAGGTGTAAAAGCCAATCCAGCTAATGTCGCATAACCACCATAACTTCCGCCCATAATGACTACTCGATTTTTATCGGCAATACCTTCTTTTACAAGGTGTTGGACACCCCAAGTGATATCATCTTGCATGAGTTTGCCCCATTGAAGATCTCCAGCATTTAAAAATGACTTGCCATAGCCACCACTAGCTCTAAAATTGGGTTGTAATACAGCGTAGCCTCTGTTAGCCAAAAATTGTACTTCTGCATTATAACCCCAATAATCTCTCGGGCCTTTTGGTCCACCATGTACCAATACGACTACTGGAAGATTTTTGGCCTGCATACCTGTTGGAATAGTCAAATATGCTGGTATTTCGAGACCATCGCTACTTTTGTAACTGATAGGATTTATGGGCGCCAAATGCTTTTCTACTTCTTTAAGTTGTGGTCTGGGGGTATATTGAAGTATTAAATTTTTGGACGCTGGGTCATAAAAATAAACTTCAGCTGCATATTTATCACCCCACACGGAGACTAAAAACTTACTGTAGTCTTTTGTGCTACTTTGAAAATTAATTTCTCTACCTGGAAATTTAACTTCTAGATCATTGTACATCTTCTCCCATTTAGGATTTTTCCAGTAAGTTTTGGTTTTATCCAAAGTATAAGAAGTTGAGATGATTTTTCTGGTATTTCGATCTAAATTTAGGCCACCAAAATCAACTTTATTTTGTGGATCACTTTCTATCTTTTTAAGCTCTTTAGTTTCGGGGTTCATTAGGAAAAGAGTGGATTTATCTAGTTTACCTACATTAGAGATAAGATAAGCCATAGTATTATCTTCATTCCAGCCTGAGATATAAGCGGACTCTGTGACCAATGTTTCATAGATGGGTGTCAATGATTGGTCAGCGTTGATACGTAATATGGTAGTGGCACCTTTTTCGTCTGTTCGGTATAGCATACGCAGCTTATCATTCCAGTCAAAATCGTATCCTGTGATTCTGTCGTTATTTTGATATACCAATTTAAGTTCACCTGTTGATATAGTCAATTGATACAAATCGTGCCACGCTTTATCTCTGTCATTGAGACCTATCATCATGATATCAGGATTGTTTTGGCTCACATTATAGATTTGTGCTGTGACTTCATCCAATGGCGTCAGATTTCTTGACTCTGGAACTTCAGCGTTTATAACCGAAGCATTAGGGTCCACAGCAAAAATATTAATATTTTCGTCACCATCCTTGTCCTTTGCGTATAGGATATACTTACTATCATCTGACCAAAAGTATCCATATAATGGTCTGGAGCTATTTGTTAGTGGCTTGGCATTTTCAAAAGGCTCATTGAATCTTTTGACCCAAACATTCATAATGCCATTGTAAGCTTTCATAAAAGAAATCCATTGGCCATCAGGACTTAACTGTCCACTTGATATTTCAGGATTTCCAAAAAATAAATCCCTATCCAATAAGGGTGTTTGTTGTGCATAAAACTGCATACTCATTGCTAATAAAATTGTTAAAATTGAAAGTTTCATATTGTTTATATTTTTTATTTCTGTAAAGATAAGTGAAAAAATGGAGTGTTTTAGGTTCTTCTTCTACGAGAAATTTAAAAATATAGACTAATGGAATATTTATTGCTATTTTTCCTGAGCTACAATGCCTTTTATTATAAAAAGTTGTGCCAACATATAAGTTCCCATAACTAGTTCTTGATGAGCTATGATGGGTGACATAAATTTGCCGATAGCAATCAATGCGTCTGATATCATAAAGAGAATAGCTCCTAATACTACCCACTTATAAGAAGGCAGGGACTCTTTTCTCAATACTGCAGAAATTGACATCAATACTATAAGTGAAGTATAAATAATTACAGGAATGAATAAATCACTTAAATAGGGTTTTAAAAGCCAAAACAGACCTATTCCGGCTAATGCCACGCCGCTTATAATGATATATTTTTTTGTTGAAGTTTGTGTACCTCGTTTTTGTAAAAATATAAATGTGTAAAGAATTTGCATTATAGAAAAACTACCCAACCCCATTAAGAAAAAAACTTCTGAGTTAAAAAGCAAAAAGATATCTCCCATGAGCGCCGCTATGATTGACAGAATGACTAATGGTGATTGTATTTTGGCATTCATGATGTAAAATCCCATTAAGCTCGCCATTATCATAGGTTTAGCCACCATTCTATAATCTGTGAGATAGTGCAAAAACACTATATTGAGTATAAATATTAATGTAAAGAATATGTCAAATGTCTTATTTTTATTGTATATATCCATTATGTTCTTTTTTTAACCATCTTTGTAGCAATTAGTGATAATAATATTGCTAAAATCAACAAAATTATCAACAAAATAAGATTGCCTACATCTTGTAAAACAACGGCCAAGATGATAAATAAAATATTGATTCCGAATAATACTCCAGTAGCTTTCATATGTGACATGCCTAAATCTATTAGTATATGGTGTATGTGTTTTCTATCTGGATAAAATGGAGAATTTCCTTCTATCAGTCGTAATATAAACACCCTTAAGGTATCAAATAAAGGTAAAATAAGTATAGCTACAGCAAGTGATGGAGCAGATTTAAAATAGTATGGAGAATCTGATAAATCATGATGTAATTCTATAAACTGAATAGTCAAAATAGAAATAATCAGTCCTAATAGCAAAGACCCTGTGTCTCCCATAAATATTTCGGCAGGAGTGAAATTGTATTTTAAAAAAGCAATCAAAGCTCCTATTAAAGCAAAAGACATTACAGCGAGCTCTGTTTTGCCAATCATCAAAAACCAAGTACCTAAGATACCTGATATAAGCACACCTACACTTCCAGATAATCCATTAATGCCATCAATAAGATTAAATGCATTTATGATGACGATAATGGTAAAAATAGATAAAGCAATACTCAAATACTCTGGAATGTCAGTCACACCAAATATTCCATATAAACTAGTCAATTTAATGTTGGCTCTAAAAACTAAAATTGCAGCCGCAAATAACTGACCTAAAAACTTTGTTTTAGGAGCAATAGGGTCAATATCATCTTTGGCACCTATCAAAAATATGACGATAAATGCACAAAGTATGAACTGTAACTCAGAGAAACTATTGTAAGGAGTCCACATCAAAATAGAAAACAAAGTACTAGCAAAAATAGCAATACCTCCTAAGGAAGGCGTTACCACGGTATGCGATCTACGTTCGTTGGGTACATCAACTAAGTTTTTCTTTATGGCAACACGTATAATAGAAGGTATAGCCAAATACGTCATTGCAAATGATGTAACTAGTACCAACGCTATCTGGTAAATCTCAAAATTCATAGTGTAAAGTTATAAATTTATTATATACCATTGCCTATTCTAAAATAAATATTTTGAACTTATTTCAATTGTACATAATAAAGCATATGTACTATATTGAAGCAATGAGACTTTTATTACCCATTACTATTTCATTTAGTTTTACTTTGATTTCTGCATCTAATGGAATATAAATATCAACTCTTGACCCAAATTTAATAAAGCCCATTTCTTCTCCTTGTTTATAAGTCATATTTTCTTTAGCATAATATACTATTCGACGAGCTAAAGCACCAGCAACTTGTCTTATTAAAATCTTTTTTCCCAAAGATTCATAACAAATTGTTGTTCGTTCGTTTTCAGTGGACGCTTTTGGATGCCATGCAACTAAATACTTGCCAGGGTGATATTTAGCATAAAGCACTTTGCCACTTGATGGAAACCAATTAATATGCACATTGAGAGGTGACATAAATACTGACACCTGCCAACATTCTTCTTTAATATATTCTGGTTCAAAGACTTTTTCAATGACGACGACCTTCCCATCGCATGGAGAATATATCGTATGATCATCTAAGCTATTAATAGGCCTATTGGGCACTCTAAAAAATGACAATAAAAATATATATAAAATTATTGAAACCCCCAAAGAAATATAAAATAGAATCGATGGGGCATATTGGTATAATGATATATTTAGAATAGTCAAAACTATCAGACTAATTATTAACGTGGGATTTCCTTCTTTATGGATTTTCATAAATATTGTACAAGATTAAAAATTCAAAAAATCTGGAGCAAAAGTAATACAAATGGAAGAATAAATATAAAACTATCAAATCTATCTAACATACCTCCATGTCCTGGCATGAATCTACCTGAGTCTTTTACATTAAAATTTCGTTTTATACTCGACTCAAATAAATCTCCTAAAGTCCCTGTAATCCAGACAATAACGCTCAATATAGTTAAGAAAATCCCAGAGTTTTCTACACACCAATCTGATATAAAATAAAATTGAGAAGTATCTGTCAATAAAAGTTTTCCCATAGTCCACGCTATCGGTACAGTTATAATTCCTGCCCCTAAAAATCCTTCCCAGGTCTTTTTGGGAGATATTCTTTCGTATAATTTTGTTTTTCCTATTCTAGAGCCCACTAGATATGCCAAGGAATCTGTCATCCATATCAAACCTATGACAATGAGCCAGAATAAGTAACAATAAATAGGCGAATTAAGTACAAATGACACAAAAAGTCCAATTGGAAATCCTAAATAAATAATTAAGCTTGGAAAAAAGTATTTTTTGAAATCAATAAAAGGCTTAAATATGTGCACGATAAAACCCAATATACCCAATACAGAAAATAAAAGTAAGATATAAAAACTATTTGTCTCTGGTTTTATGGAATAAAGAAACAATAAGACAATTGTTATAATAAATACAGATAAAATTTTATGAATTTTTGAATTTGGAAAAACCATATTTGACAGTTCGATAGAACCCACCCATGCAATAGCGACACCTACTAATGCTGCACCATAGCTACCTGATATTATTAGTGAGACCACTATTATAGAAAAAATTATCCCAGTAATAGTTCTTTGCCTTAATACCTGTGCTCTATTCATGACCTGCAGATTTTGAAATCACCTTATTTCGATAAATCAGTGAAAAAACCCAGCCAAAAACCAATAAAGAAAATGCAACAGATAATAATGGAACATTTTTTTCTATACTTTCCTCCTCAATTTTTATTCCACTCATAAAATATAATGAAATAGTCGCAAAACTATTGTTTAGAAAATGTATCACGATAGGTAAAATCAAACTATTGGAAAGGTAATATGCATAACCCAAAAGAGCCCCAATTAAGAGTTTAGGTAAAAATCCAACAATCTGAAAATGAAAAGCACTAAACAATATAGCTGTGACCCAAATAGCTAAATGAGGTCGATGGTATCTGTTGGCTATTTCTTTTTGAATAATCCCTCTAAATATGAGCTCTTCACCTATTCCAGCTAGTATGCCTACTATCAATATATTTATGAGTAAATCCCCAATAGAGTTCATCACCATAAGGGACTTTAGTGTTTCTAAACTGTCATTATCAAGGCTTTTTATAAATTCTGGCAAATTTAGACCTTCTACCCAATGTGAAAGATAGCCCATCGAAGGAAAAAGTAAAAACAAAGCTAACGGAAAAAGTAAAAGATATTGGGGAGGAAAGTGATTTAAATTCAAAAATCTTTTCCATCTATTTTTATAAAAAACTAGTAAGTATAAAGTGGTAGAACCTAGAAATACACCAACATGATTACTACCTATTATTAGCTTAGCCAAATTTTTATTAGATTCTATTAAAGTCTGAAAAGAATCTTGGGATAAACTAGATAAAGTAGAGCCCCTTCCTAATAAAAACATAGAAATAGCTGAACTTAATGCAATCATTAAAGATACTATCAATAGGAGTGTAATAGCTTTTGATAAAAAAACTAAATTTTCATTTTTTTTGATAAACATTAAGTTCATTCAGCTAATTTGACTGCAAAATATAAAATACAAATATAGGAAAATTATGTATTAAATTGTAAAAATCATGCAAAACAAATGATTTTTTTTATTTCTTGGGCATTTCTTTCATCTAATTTTTTCAAAAATAAAAGGCCATCCCCTAAGAGAGGATGGCTTTTTCGGTTGGTTTAACAAATTACAGGTTCTTGATACTGTAATAAAACAAATATCATGCCAATATATTATTTTTTTATAATATCTGTATAGTATTGAATACAAGTTATGAAAAGCTAATTTATGATTTTTGAAAAAATAAATCTATAAAATAAAACAATTACACCTTTAATTCAGTTTTGTAATCATTAATGGTTATTATTTAGAATATCTATTACGACAATTATATTAAAAGATTAACACTAGAAAACAAAATTTTTGAACTACTTTAAGATTACAGAACGAGAATTTGAAAATTTATTTAAGGATTTTTTCAATCCTTTAATCAACTTTATTTTTAGATACCTTAAAAATTATGAGGACAGTAGAGAAGTGGTTCAATTGACTTTTGCAAAACTATGGAACAATAAAGAAAAACTTCAAATTAGCACATCGATAAAATCTTATATCTACTCCACAGCTAAGAATACTATGATTGACTATATAAGGCAAAATAAAAAACATTTTAACACTTTAGAGGTTGGAAGTGCCATAGATATAGAAGATGTTGGTGAAGAGATGTTTGATATATTTTTAGTTAGATCAATTATAGAAAAGTCTTTAGATAAGCTTAAACCAAAAACCAAAGAAATATTCATTTTAAATAAATTTGAAGGTCTGACTTATGAAGAAGTGGCCAATTATTTAGGGGTTTCAAAAAGAACAGTGGAAGACCATATGGCCAAATCATTAAGTTTTTTAAAAGAGGAGTTAAAAAATAATGATGAACTTTTTTAGTCCAAATATGTGATAATAGACAATTGTAAACGTCAAATTAAAGAAATAATAATATAATTGGAGAAGTTTGAAAAAATAATTAATGAAAGTTTAAAATTGGAGAATTTTAAAACATTTGATGTTCATCAGGAATGGATGACATTCGCTGATAAAATATCCAATAATAAAAGTGAAAATAATTTTAAAAAAGAAAATTTTAAAATCATTAAATTTGTACTCAGTGCTGCGGCAATTTTTTTTGTTTTAGCTGTAGTACTACCAGTATTTAAAAACTTCCAACCCAGTGATAGCACTTTAATAGCACAAAATGATAGTCAAGAACTACTTTTGGTAGATGGTTCGAATGTGCGATTGGAGCAGGGTGCGCAAGCGACTTATTTTATGAAACTTACTGGTGTCAATGAAAGAAGGTTGGTTTTAAATGGAAGAGCCCAAATAGATGTATCTAAAAGCATTTTACCGTTTCGGGTGTATTTAAATGATTTGGTTATAGAAGTTTTAGGAACAAGCTTTATCGTAGATACCCATAATGAAGAAAAAACAGAAATATTTTTAATAGAGGGAAGTCTCAAGGCTTTTGAACAAAATGATCCAAGTAATTTCATTATAATGAAAGGAGGAGATAGATTAGTATTTCAATATGGGACGTTTTTTGACTTCGAAGGTGATAAAATTATGGATTCAGAAGTTTCATCAGAAATGGAGAATGATGAAAGTAAGTCTGGGAGATTACACCATAATGAAAAAAAGGCGATGGGTTCGGTAGATAGTGATGAGGAAATATTTAGACAATATACGCTAGAATCAGTAATAAAAAATCACCTTCTAAGATACAATAAAGGCAAAATTAAACTAGGGAAAAGAATAAAATTGGATTATAACCATATTGTACCTATCGACGATGTCAATAAAAAACCTGAATTACTACTTGAAGATCTAAAGAAAATGGGATATATTGATTATATACAAGGAGATTGTAATGATTGTTTCATAATTATAGCACCTACTAAATAAAATTTTACTATGTTCAACTATTAATAGAGCTAATAAGTTTCTATCTTGAACTTATTAGCTCTATTTTAGGTTTATGAAATTGTAGCTCATAAATATTACCATCTTAATGACACACCAATTTTTGTATAATCAATTTCTCGATGCTAAAAAGCACCGCAAGAAAAAGTTTGTGGTGCTGCTTGATCCTGATAAAATGCGGCTGAGTCAAATAGAAAAAACAATAGAATTAGCTCTAGACTCTTATGTAGATTATTTTTTTATAGGTGGGAGTTTGGTGGTCAATAACTCGTTAGATCAGTTACTCATGAAGATTAAGGATAAATGTGATATCCCATTGATTCTTTTTCCCGGGAATTCGTTTCAACTGAGTTATAAAGCGGATGCATTGTTGTTTCTATCTTTGATTTCTGGTAGAAATGCTGAATTGCTCATAGGTAAGCACGTTGTAACTGCGCCTTATCTTAAAATGAGTCCATTAGAGATTATATCTACTGGCTATATTTTGGTAGATGGAGGTGTGATGACCAGCGTTCAGTATATAAGTAATACCAATCCTATACCATCAGACAAAAATGATATCGCACTATGTACTGCTATGGCTGGAGAGATGCTAGGTCTTAAACAGATCTACATGGATGCTGGAAGTGGCGCTAGAACTCCTGTGTCAAGCATGATGATAGAAACAGTAAGTGGTGGTATAAATATACCTTTGATTGTAGGAGGGGGTATAAGAACCCCAGAAAAAGCCGCTGAGTCTGCCGCAGCTGGTGCCGATGTGATAGTAGTGGGCAATGCTATTGAATCACAGCCACATCTTATCACTGAGATGTCTCTGGCTATAAAAGAACAAAGTCAAAAACCCGAAAGAAATCATATCTAATGAAGGGAACTGTAATAAAATCTACTGGTAGTTGGTATCTTGTTAAAATTGAAGACGGTCGCATAATCCAGAGCCGTATCATAGGTAAAATCAAATTAGATGATTTAAAACTCACTAATCCCATTGCGGTAGGAGATCATGTCGAAGTCATCATTGAAGAAAAAAGTGAAGATATAGGAAGCATAAAATCTATTTATCCACGTATTAATTATGTGCTTAGACAATCGCCACGCAAAAAACATCAATTGCACTTTTTGGCCAGTAATATAGATCAGGCTCTTCTTATAGTGACTATTAAAGAGCCTAATCTCAAGATGGGTTTCATAGATAGATTTCTAATGATGACAGAGCCTTACTCTATTCCTACCATTATCATCTTCAATAAGTCTGATATCTATGACCAATATGATTTGGCACTTTATGATCAACTACGCGGCATATACACAAAAATCGGCTATGATGTGATGCTAACTTCATCTGACTCTGGCCAAGGTATAGAAGAACTTAAACTTAAGTTAAAAGACAAAATAACTTTGGTCAGTGGTCAATCAGGAGTAGGTAAGTCCACATTGGTCAATAGTATAGAAAAAAATTTAGATATTAAAACTCTGGAAATCTCAGACTATTCAGGCAAAGGACAACATACAACAACCTTTGCTGAAATGCATGAATTGACCTTTGGTGGAAGTATCATAGACACACCAGGAATTAAAACTTTAGGTTTTTCGCATTTGGAAGTCATGGATGTCATGCACAATTTTAGAGAGTTTTTTCAGCTTTCCTCACAATGCAAGTTTGCTAACTGTACCCATAGAAATGAACCTAAATGCGCTATAAAAGATGCAATAGATTCAGGTGAAGTGAGTATCTATAGATATCAAAACTATTTAAGCCTCTTAGATGAGATTGAAGACCAAAATTATTGGGAGAGACATGATGATGTATAGAAAACAAATTGTCGTCTTATCTCTCACTTCATGTGTTTAAATTTATTTTTATTTCAAAGGCCACATGGAATGCCCATGATTTAATCATATTAGTTTGTGATGTTTGCACCATGGGGATTTCATATGCATTATAGATTAATACATAAATATCAAATTTTTTCTAAAAGCACTATATCGAAATCACTGACTATGATGACTTTGCCGTTTTTTACTATTGACTGAGCACCTGAATAAACGTCTTTTACTTGAGTATTCTCGTTAAAATAACTAGAGACAGGTATAATTTTGGGTCCTTTCTTTTGGTCAACAGCAAAAACAATGTTGTCATTGATGTTTTGATCTTGATACTTTCTTCCAAAAATATTTTGACCCAAAACTTCATGTTTTCCTGCACCTACCGCTGGATGATTTTTGCGGTATAGACCCAGTTTTTGCCAATGTATAAGCAATTCTTTATTTCTATGTACCTCATCCCAATTCATGAATGATCTAAGTTGTGCGTCACCATCCGCTTTTGCAGTGAGACTTCTTGCAGATTCGTCTCCATAGTAGATTTGCGATTGGCCTTGTGTTAATATCAGTTTAGTAGCGGATTCAAAAGTTCTCTTTCTATCTTTGTCAAAAGGAGCACCATCATCATGAGAGCTGATATAATTCATTGTACTAAGACCTTTGAGCGGTCCATGAAGCAATGTATCATATTTTTCAAATATAGCTTCATAATCATTTTGAGCATCATATTTAAAATCAAAATTGATTAATGAATTAAAACCATAATTAAAGTAATCCACTTTTTTGTCACCAAAGTCAAAAATTCTACCGCTACTTACATGATAGTTGTAGACTTCGCCCAACATATAGAACTCCTTTTGCTGTAAGGGTTCATCTGGGTTTTGTTTTTTCCAGTCAGTATAAGCGCTCTGGGCTTCTTCTTTAAGAGCCTTCCATACTTCTTCCTCTGCGTGCTTTACAGTGTCTACTCTAAAACCATCTACACCATACTTACGTATCAAATCTGTCACCCATTTAATGATATAGTAATGCGGAAGTCTCGGATATTTTGTTCTTTTAAAAAATGCATTGAGCTCCGCCACTTCTTTTTCATACCTTCCTTCAGCTTTCCACTTCTCTATCAGGTGAGGCGGTAGATTCACCTCTTGCTGACTTTCAGTAAGGATGTCTGGTAGATTATCTACTAGAGCACAAGCTGTGGTCGATACATATCCTTGATAAGTACATTTCGGTTCGGTGCGCACCCAATTATCAGGCCATTGTGGATCTGATCCTGTGACAGGCCCAGTGTGATTAATGACCACATCAAATAGAACCCTTATTCCTTTTTCATGAGCCGCTTTGACCATTCCGCGTACTTCGGTTTCTGTTCCGAATCTGCTGTCTATCTGTGTCCAATCTTTGGCCCAATATCCATGAAATCCATAAGATAAGCCAGTGCCTTCATCCACGTAGCCATCAATGTTTTGAATCAAAGGTGTCATCCACAAGGCTGTTACGCCCAAATTGGAAAAATAATCATCTTCAATTTTCTGAGTGATACCAGCTATATCTCCCCCCATAAATCCCCTGAAAGGTGCGGGTTTCATAGGATGAGTGAAATCATTGTCCATGTTTCCATTATTAAATCTATCTGTTAAGAGAAAATAAACATTGGCATTTTCCCAAATAAAATTATCATTGGACTGAAGATGGATTAGCTTTTTATTAGACCCACACCCAATTAGAATTGATGTAATGAAAAAAATAAGAATTATTCGTATAAATGAACTCATAAAAAAGGATTTTAACCCGTAAAATTAATGAATAATTTCAAATTAAGACTAAGAAAATACGAAGCATTATTGGATAGATGTGAAACTAGTGCTTTGTACAGATAAAGAATTAAATAATTTACGGTTCTGTTTGAATATTTCTGCGTTGAAAAGCCTCGGCGTAACTACAGCTATGCCTACTTTTTTCGCCTTGATATATCCAAAAACAGTTCTCAACTCAAATTAGATCTTAATCTAGTCAGAGCACTCGAGATTATTATCAATTAGATCTCCAATAAAATGGTGAAAAGAATATCAGTACTGTAAAAAGCTCTAGTCTTCCCAACAGCATTAAAATTGAAAATATAATTTTTGCAGAGTCGCTAACCCATGAAAAATTATCCGCTGGTCCTAAGTCACCAATGGCTGGCCCAACACATCCTAAACATGCTGCGACACCACCCAATGAGGTCATAAAATCCAAGCCAGTCATAGTAATTAGTACGGAACCTATGACAAATGTAAGCAAATATACCAATAAAAACACCAGAACATGTGTCAATATGCGAGGAGGGACTATCTCTTTGTTTATTTTTATTCGAATGATGGCTCTGGGATGCAATATTCTTTTAAACTCCAACCAAGTATTTTTTACAAAAACCATGTGGCGCATTATTTTAATATTGCCAGAAGTGCTGCCCATAGATCCTCCTGAAAATAATGCCAAAAAGAAAATCATCGTTAATCCAGGACTCCATATAGTATAATCTACAGTAGCAAATCCAGTAGTAGTAACAAGACTTACAAAAGTAAAAAGAACAGCTCTAAAATTGTCTTCGTAATCACCTGGAGCAACTTTATTTATCCACAATCCTAATATTAAAGTCATAATAACTATAAATAAAAAATAGTATCTGAACTCTTCATTTTTCCAGACTTTGTCAAACTTTCCTTTTATTAAATAGTAAATAATAGCAAAATTAGTACCTCCCAAAAACATGAAAACGACTATGGTGTATTCGATAACAGGAGAATTAAAATAAGCTATGCTATCGTTTTTAGTAGAAAACCCTCCCGTAGCTAGAGTCGTAAAAGCATGATTTATAGCATCAAAGGATGTCATTCCCAGACCCATGAGGATGAGATATAATGTGAACGTCAATCCCAAATAAATAAACCACAATCTCTTAGAGGTCTCTTTGATACGAGGATGAATTTTATCAGCTGACGGTCCCGGGGCCTCAGCGACAAACAGCTCAATACCTCCGACTCCTAAAATGGGAAATAGAGCGATAGTCAAGACTATAATACCCAATCCTCCTATCCATTGTGAAAGACTCCTCCAAAATAAAACGCCACTAGGCAACGATTCAATATCTGAAAATATTGATGCCCCTGTGGTAGTAAATCCAGACATAGCTTCAAAAAAGCTATTTACAAAATTGTCAGTGACCCCCGTCAAATAATAGGGTAATGCCCCAAAAAGTGTCATAAACAACCACGACAAAAAAACTATGGCGTATCCTTCTCGCTTGTTGACTGAAGCGTCTGCACTGAACTTATAAATCCAAAATAACACTCCTACAGCCATGGTAATGAATCCTGATTGGACAAAGCCCATCATATCGCCGGAATCGTAAATCCATGAGACTCCCGCTGTAACAAACATGCATGCAGACAAGAGTATCAAAAGGACACCGACGACATTGGATATGGGTTGAAGATTGATATTCATAATGTTTTAGAGGGACTAATTAAACATATTTTCAATCTTTCCGATAGACTCAGGTAGTGCTAATACAATCACTTTATCATTTAGCTGCAAGGTTAAGTCTCCAGTAGGAATGATGACCTCTTCATTTCTGATGATAGCTCCAATTATAGAATTAATAGGCAGTTTAAGGTTTTTAATGGTTTTTCTTGTTAATACACTTTCTTTTGAAATATTATATTCAATGACTTCCGCTTCTACACCATGAAGACTGGCTATAGCTTCTACCTTTCCTTTACGTACATATCTAAAAATGTTATTGGCAGCTATGATTTTTTTATTGATTATAGTATTGACACCAATGTGTTGTGAGATATGAGTATAATCCAAGTTTTCCACCAAGGCCACAGTTTTATACACACCCAAGGTCTCAGCCATCAATGACGTCAATATATTGGTTTCGCTATTGGGCGTCACAGCTATGAAGGCATCCATTTGTTCAAGTCCCTCTTCTTTGAGGAGTTCAAAATTGGACGGATCTCCTTTTATCACCAAGGTATTATTGAGCTTGTCTACTAGCCATTTGCATTGTTTTTCATTTTCTTCAATGATAGTGACTTTATATTTATCTTCTAGCTTTTGAGCAGCTGTTAGTGATATGATATTACCACCTATAAACATCACACTATTGATGTCCTTACTTTTTTTTCCGATGGTCTTAAGTAATGCATCCACATTCGTTTTTTCTGTAATAAAATACACATGATCATTTTTCATGATAACAGTATTGGGGCGGGGCAAGATGGTTTTTGATCCCCTTAAAATAGCTATAGGCCTGTAATTGGTTGCTTTTTGAGCTATAACATCTTCTATAGATTTACCTACGTAATCCGCCTCTTCATCTATTGTAATTCCTATTAAGGATACCTTTCCTTTCTCAAAGTCAAATGAATCTGTAACGCTACTCAACTCAAGAAGTCTGATAATCTCTTGTGAAGCCAGAAGCGAAGGTGAAATAATTTTATCCACACCTAGGTCTTCAAAAGAATCTTTAAATTCTTGACGCAGATTTTCTATATTGTTGATCCGAGCTATCGTTTGGTGTGCTCCCAGCTTTTTAGCCAATATACAGGCTATGAGATTGTCATTTTCATGTGTTGTCACAGCCAAAAAAAGTTTGACTCGCGTGAAATCTAAACTTTCTAATAGAGACATTGATGATGCGTCTCCTAAAATAGTCTGTATATCTAAGTGAGACTGGGCATATTCTAATACGTCTCTATTGCTGTCTATGATTATAATATCATGGTCTGCAGATGATAGTAGCTTAGCTAAATGAAAACCTATACCACCAGCACCAGCTATAACAATTCTCATTGTGTTTTTATATTTACGGCGCAAATGTAGTACATAATCAATGAATATGAATAATATCTATTGATTTTTTGAAGGACATAATAAATTAATTGATCAAAAAATTAAACATTGCACATCATGGAGGTGATACTGGATGGGTCGATTTACATTGGTTTTGTGTGCGATTGTCAGCTCTATCCTCCTCATAAATGTGACATTGTAAAAGAAAAATTGATAATGAAAATTTTAAAATTAAGCCCTAATATATTTAAATCTATGATAAAAAAAGAATTCAACAATAAAACCTTGTTCGCATCTTCAACATTCCATCAAAATATTCATTATGGTCCATTGATATCAAATAACAAAGTCCATTTACGGCATCCATGACAAAGATAGGTCAAAAAAAGATTGATGATTGGTTTTTTTCACTCCGGTGGCAACCGCTCAAGTTTCAACAAGAGGCTTGGGCGGCTTATGCAGAGGGCTATTCTGGTATTGTCAATGCACCTACTGGGAGCGGTAAAACCTATTCATTACTTTTGGGAGTTATCGCTGACTACATTGATAAAAATCCAGAAAATTACCAAATCCCATCATCAAAAGTGGGTTTAAAAATGATTTGGGTAGCACCCATCAAAGCATTGGCCAAAGAAATCCATCTCTCTGCACAAAGAGCCATAAAGTCCTTAGGCCTATCGTGGTCTTGTGAGATACGCACTGGAGATACTAACTCTACAGTAAAAAAAAATCAACTTAAAAATCCGCCGCAAATATTGATCACTACGCCTGAAAGTATTCACGTCATTTTGGCGACCAAAGGATATTCATCTTTTTTTTCTTCATTGGATTGTATCGTAGTGGATGAGTGGCATGAACTTATCGGATCCAAGCGAGGTGTGCAAGTAGAGCTGGCATTGAGTAGATTGAAAGGAATAAATCCTCATCTAAAAGTGTGGGGAATATCCGCTACTATAGGCAATATGGAAGAGGCGACAGATGTCCTTCTTTACGGTATATCTCCCGAAAAACGCCGTATCATTAAGGCGGATATTCAAAAACAAATTGAGGTCAAATCCATTATACCCACTGAAATGGAAAAATATCCATGGGCGGGTCACTTAGGTCTAAAATTAGCTTCTGAGGTCTTAACGATTATTAAAAATAATGCTACAACTCTGATATTCACAAATACAAGGGCGCAATGTGAGATATGGTATCAAAAGCTTCTCGAATTGGATGATGACCTCGCTGGACGTATAGCCATGCACCACGGGTCTATAAGTAAAGATATCAGAGACTGGGTGGAGGAAGCACTTCACGATGGACGTATCAAAGCCGTAGTATGTACATCAAGTTTGGATTTAGGCGTGGATTTTCGTCCTGTAGAGACCGTGATTCAGATAGGTAGTCCCAAAGGTGTAGCCCGATTTATGCAGCGGGCTGGCAGAAGTGGTCATCAACCAGGAAAGGCAAGTCATATTTGGTTTGTACCGACACATGCATTAGAGCTCGTAGAGGCAGCGGGATTGCGTAAGGCCATAGAAGTCCAAAAAATAGAGGAGCGTTTGCCTTATATTAGGAGTTTTGACGTTTTGATGCAGTTTTTGATGACATTGGGCGTGTCAGAAGGGTTTGATAAAAATAAGACCTACTTAGAAATTAAAAATACTTATGCTTTTGAGTCTCTATCTCCTGAAGAGTGGTTGATAGTATTGAATACTTTGCTTTATGGGAGTAATGCATTGCAGGCTTATGACGAATACAAAAAAATGGAAGTCAATGATCAAGGCTTAAATGTAGTACTTGATAAAAGGCAGATTTTAAGACATAAGCTCAGCATAGGTACTATCGTTTCAGATGCGATGGTACAGGTAAAATTGCTGAAAGGTACATATCTAGGTAGTATTGAAGAATGGTTTGTTTCTCAGCTCAATATTGGCGATAGTTTTTGGTTTGCTGGCAGGGCGTTGGAACTTATTCGCTTCAAAGACATG
>DAIPYV010000059.1:16371-17814 GCA_036782555.1 Saprospiraceae bacterium | reverse complement strand
TTTATACTTTCTACATATTCTAATGGCAAATTCAATTTCTCTGAAACCTCTTTAGCTGATAGGCCTAAAGAAATCAACAAAATTATGGCCTCCTTTTGCTTTGCTAACGCCTCTTCTTTCTGGCGGCGCTCCTCTTCTTTCTGGCGGCGCACCTCTTCCTTTTCTATACGCTCAGCCTCCAATTGGGTCGCATATGCACTCTCGGCTTCTTTATAGCCATCTTCATAGGCGGTATCTGTTACTGCTTTGAGGTCTCTATACACTTTTAAACTCTCTTCATAGGCTGTCACATCTTCGGGTTTCAGATTGGCTACTTCTGCCTGTCCAAATAATTTGTCAAATATCTTACCTTGTATTCTTGATGGCATCCTCTCTAATTTCGATAGGTTTTTAAATACATACATCCATTTGTCAAATTCACTCTCTAGCTCATTCTCTGTTTTCGAAA
Source organism: Saprospiraceae bacterium (assembly GCA_036782555.1). Taxonomy (GTDB): domain Bacteria; phylum Bacteroidota; class Bacteroidia; order Chitinophagales; family Saprospiraceae; genus OLB9. The sequence goes on along the minus strand of DAIPYV010000059.1, from coordinate 17,366 downwards.
ACTTTGGCATTTCAAGGTAGATGAATGTTAACTTATCGTAAAATACCTGATTTTCTTGATTTTTTAGTTGTACGAAGCTCATCACTTCATGACTCTCTCTATTATCATCAAATACAAAGTCTAAAATACCTACTGTATATACGGCCGCCAACTTATAATCCCATTCGCCTGATTGGGCTTGTTTTTGTATTGGAAATGTAGAGTAATATACACTCCTATCCTTGAAGTAGTTTTGCTTAGCCTTTTGGATCTCTACTATGAATCGTTCGCCTTTTTCATTCGTGCAGTATATGTCAAAAATAGCTTTCCGCTCATATTCTGTCAGTGGCAGTTGCTCCTTATCAGCATAGGTCAATTCTTGGATTTGATGATGTGCTGGAAGCAATTGGTTTAAAAAATCTACCAATAAATCTTTGTTCGGTTCCGAGCCAAAAAGACGCTTGAAACCAAAATCTGTAAACGGATTGATATATCTATCTTTTAATGACATCTTGTGCTTCATTTTGCCACAAAGATATGGCTATTTTTTTCTTTAGGTTGTGATTTTTTATTTAACCTTATCTTTTTTTTTGGCAATATATATTTGCTTTTACAGATAGATAAGGATTTTTATGAAAATATAAAACAATTTTGACCTTAATCTACTTTATTATCCCATATAGCAAAACAAAAATATGCACATCGATATCATCAGTGCTGTACCTGATTTATTAGAAAGTCCTTTGGGACATTCTATCATGAAAAGAGCCCAAGACCGCGACCTACTTTACGTAAAAGTTATAAATTTACGAGAGTATGGATTGGGCAAACACAAACAAATAGATGACTATCAATACGGAGGTGGTGCCGGCATGGTGATGATGTGCGAACCTTTGGATGCTTGTATTTCAGAGCTAAAATCCGAAAGAAATTATAACGAAATCATCTATGTGACACCCGAAGGCAGTACGTTTGATCAAAAGATGGCCAATAGACTTTCATGCCTTGATAACATC
>DAIPYV010000059.1:0-16361 GCA_036782555.1 Saprospiraceae bacterium | reverse complement strand
TTGTTTTGACAATCTCATGGTGATATGTGGCCATTATAAAGGTATAGATCAAAGAATCAGAGATTTACATGTCACGATGGAGGTCTCTATTGGAGATTTTGTGCTATCTGGTGGCGAATTGGCTGCAGCTGTCATAGTTGACGCTATAGGGCGGATTATCCCCGGGGTATTGAATGACGAAACAAGTGCCTTGACAGATTCCTTTCAAGACGATTTGTTGGCGCCGCCAGTGTTTACTCGCCCTGTGGAATTCAAAGGATTAAAAGTGCCTGACGTACTATTGTCAGGACACGAAGCTCGAATAGAAGAGTGGCGATATGAAAAAGCACTAGAAAACACCCAGATACGTAGGCCAGATCTACTCAAAGATTAAGTCTTAGGTCAAAGTAACCCAAGTTACTGCTTTAATTTTCATGGAACCAATAATTTTTTGTAATTTTGTGGCATCAATCAATGACATAATTAGGTGGACAATCTAAATTTAAAAATTGGAATATTAGGAGGTGGCCAGTTAGGCAAAATGCTCTACCAGGCAGGTAGCAAGATGGGATTAAATATAAGTATCCTCGAAAATTCTTTAGACTGCCCAGCTTCAGGTGTTTGCCCACATATTTCCATAGGTGATATTAAAAAATATGAAGATGTCATGGCTTTTGGCCAAGATAAAGACATCATCACTATTGAGATAGAAAATGTCAATCTAAAAGCCCTTTTTGACCTTGAAAAATCTGGCGTAAAAGTCTATCCAAAACCCCAATCATTAGAAATTATAAAAGATAAGGGTTTACAAAAAGAGTTTTATAAAAAACACTCTATACCTACTACAGACTTCCAGCTTTTCAATAGTAAAGAAGAAGTCATACAAGAAGTTTTATCAGGAAATATTTCATGGCCTTTCGTCCAAAAATCTCGCACAGAGGGTTATGATGGAAAAGGCGTCGTAGTGGTCTTATCTGAAAGTGATTTGTCAGAAATGCTCGATGCACCTTGTGTTATTGAAGACCTTGCAGATATTGACAAGGAAGTGTCTGTCATCGTAGCGAAAAAATCTAATGGGGACATGGTCTCTTTTCCCGCTGTAGAAATGGAATTTCACCCTACTGCCAATTTAGTAGAGTTTTTATTTAGTCCTTCGTCCTTAACATCAGAACAAGAGGCCACATGTGATGTACTGGCGAGAAGTGTAGCTAGAAGAATAGACATAGTTGGCCTATTGGCTGTTGAGATGTTTTTGACCAAAAAAGGCAACATTCTGGTCAATGAAGTGGCACCACGTCCACACAACTCAGGGCACCATACTATCGAGGCGTGCGTCACCTCGCAATACGAAATGCACCTGCGCGCGATTATGGACTTACCTTTGGGAGATACTAGTCTAGTGCGTCCAGCTGTCATGATTAATTTGTTGGGTGAACCTGATTACGAAGGACCCACCTATTATCAGAATATAGACCAAGCCCTAAAAATATCGGGAGTTTATCCACATCTTTATGGCAAAACCACCACAAAACCCTACAGAAAAATGGGGCATGTCACCATAGTAGATACCTCATTGGAATCCGCTAAGGAAAAAGCCCGAATAATTCAAAAAACTTTAAAAGTCATCAGCAAATCATGAGTCAACCAATAGTTAGTATTATCATGGGGTCAGATTCTGACTGGCCAGTCATGAAGCAAGCCGCAGAGTTTTTGGAAAGCTTAAATATTCCTTATGAAGCCACTGTGGTTTCAGCGCACCGCACACCAGACAAAATGATGGAGTTTGGGAAAAATGCCCATACACGAGGCATAAAGGTCATCATAGCTGGAGCTGGTGGAGCTGCCCATTTGCCTGGAATGGTGGCATCTTTGACACCATTACCTGTGATCGGAGTACCTATAAAATCATCTAATTCTATTGATGGATGGGATTCTATTTTGTCCATACTTCAAATGCCCGGAGGCATTCCTGTAGCGACAGTAGCACTCAATGGAGCTAAAAATGCAGGTATTTTGGCTGCATCCATATTGGGAAGTTCACATTCTGATATTCAACAAAAAATCATTGACTACAAAAACGAATTAAAAAAACAAGTTCTTGCCAAAGCGGATAATTTGAAACTATAGTTTAATAAAAATATATAATCATACTTTCATGAGTAAAAGAAATCCTATCATAAACGCTTTTATGAAAAAATGTCCAAGGTGTCAAGAGGGAGATTTATATGTAAAACCGTTCAATTTTACGAACCCCGTTGACATGCCTGATAATTGTCCTGTTTGTCACCAAAAATTTATGCCTGAACCAGGGTTTTACTATGGGGGAATGTTCTTATCCTATATCGCTTCGGGATTCTTCTTTCTGGGTGTGATGGGAGTTTGTCTCATTGTCTTTAAGTTGAGCCTCAATATGTCCATGCTGATACTCATTTTGGTGGCGGCCAGTACTTATTTCTTCTTTTTGCGTATGTCTCGCTCTATATGGATTAATCTTTTGGTCAAGTACGACCCCGAAGCTAAAATCAAGAAAGGTGAACAAGGATTCGGGTATTAACCAATGCTTAAATTAATTGATAATAGTATATGTAAATTATATAAAATGAAGCTGGCAAAAAATATTATCTTTCTCTTACTTATTCCGATATTTTGCTTTAGCCAAAATTTCCATAATACCTTAAAAATTAGTTCAGGTCTCACACAAGCCTACTTTATAGATTCTAACTTTCCTTTATATGGTAACAATATTTCATTGGGATACAGTCGCAGTGTGAATGATTATTTAAATGTACGATGCAGTTATGATTATTTAAACCGTCAGATACACTACATAAGGCCGATTATTTCTAGATCAAATAACTTTCAAAGTTACAACAGGCATTATAATCAAGTTACTTCTCATTTAATTTCTATAGGTTTAGAATATAAAATTATTGAGAGTAGGAGATTTTTATCGCATGTAGGACTTTCCTACGCACAGGGTTTTGAAAGCAAGTTTTCTATAGATGAGCTAGGTATATTTGGTACCGAATCAGCAAGAAGAATTAAAACACCGTTTAACGAATTTCCTTTTCATCTCATAATGGATGCTAGAGTAGGCTATAAAATTATGAATAACTTATCCATTGGTTTAGAGACACGTTATATCATTCACTCTGGAGCTGAACTCAATTATAATGTATTCGTAGCTATTGGATTTTAATGGACATTAGAATGATAGAATATAGAAAAAAGGTAGATGTTAAATCCCCATCTCCACTTGTAATCTGCCTCTCCACGGATATTCTTTCCTGCCGTCCATAAAATTTTGGACATTATAGCCCGCTTCTATCTGAACTTTAAAGGCGTGTTCCCAAATGTACTTTGTGAGACCTAAGGTAAAGCTTTTTTCTTTTGGAAAGATAGAGGACACATCTGTGTGTGGTGTCACTTGTGAATAATTGGAAATAATCTCCCAAGCAGTAGGAAAACTATAACTAGCTTGAAAATCATAACCTTGACCTTTTATCACACAAATGCGTTCATTATTCATATCAAAAGACGAAGGATCTTCTGTATGTCGAATCATGTAAGAGCTCATCAAAGCCCATCCATTATATTTAAATATGGCGTCTAAAAGTATGGATGTCAAATTTTTTTCATCACTCATCCTTGTCCCCAAAGTACCCGCTGTGTTGATGGCTCTATGATTAAAATGATACACTGCCGAAAACATTAACTTAGGCTCAGGTTCTCGAAAAATATCTCCTTCAAAAAAAACGCCGTCACGCGTAAAACTTCCACAAGGCAGTAGTTCTAATCTTGTAGTGTAGGCCAAACCATTATTGACTGTTTCAGTAAAGTTGCGGCCTTCACCCATCGTAATAGAGGATTTTAAATTCCAACCAAAATCTTTAGGCCTCTCATTTAAGTAATTAAAAAAGAAACCAAAATCTCTATCTATATTAAAATAGGTATTGTTGATCGTTCTATCAGACAATTGTAGCGCTCCACTGGAATTAATTCTTTGTCTATTTCCTGGCAATTTGGTCTGACCAAATCCGATATTAAATCTTTAAGACATTCTGTAATATACAACAGCATCCCTAATTATCTTTAAATTTTCACCTTCTATGATTTCTCCACCCACATCACCAGGGCTAAATGATAGTTGCAATACATACAGAAAATTGGGATTTCCTACGTAGCCATCAAATCTCAATCTGAGACGGCGTATCTGTCCATTGAATGCTAGATTATCATTTCTTTCTTGGACTGAAAACCTATTTTGCATCCTAAAACGGATATTAAACTGAAATAAACTATCTGGTGCTGTGATACCTATACCTCTTCCAAAATTATAGTAAGGAAGATTGGATACATCTATATTATTGTTCTCCTGTCCTATCCCAATAGAAATAAAGCCGAAAAACATAACTACTACTCCAAAAAAACTATTTTTAACTCCCGCAATCATACATTTCTTTAAAAAATTAAATACCTAAAACACCAACAATAAGTCAAATCACCATCAATCCAACATCAACCATCTAATTGAAATTCTTAACAGCGGGTCCAATTGTGGATGATCAACAACATGATAATTTGGTTGATTTAAAAAGTATTGCGACACATTATCCATCATGATTAAAGCTCTGAATCTCTGCACTTTTGCCATAAAAAAAGCATGCATGGCTGGAACATTGTTCAGTTGCTGTTGTGACAAATGAAAATTCATAAACAGAGGATTAAAAATAGGGCCATTATACGCATTTATACTTCTTACATCTAATCCAATATTAACATCCATTACTTTTTTGAACCATCGGCCTACAAAATATAATTGATGAGACGAAAAAATATCTGGAATTGGTAGTAATTTTGTAGATTGATTTTGTAAAAAAACTTGATTGTCAAACCTCAAAATACCCCATTTTAAATTGTGTGAAGCGTAAATTAAACTCAGGTTATGGATAGAATTACTCTGTTGAGGTAGCCCCTGTGCATTAAAATAAACCAATTGATCCACTAAAGTCTGACTAATACCCACCTTAAGTTTTATTTTAGGAATAGCAAATTCCGCAGAAAGTACAGTACCTAAAGACTTATTAAATTCATTTTGAATAGCTCTTTGGTCATTCACTATAAGATTTTGAGCTATATAAGAGGGTTCGGATCTAAACAATTGCATTTGTCCTGAAAGCACCACCCAATTGGACAATTTAATATCTAATCGACCAGATAAGTCAAAATTTCCAACATTTTCTAAAAGTCCAAGACGCGCTTTTGTATTGAGAAATAGGGTTTTAAACACTGGAATATATCCATCAAAAGAGGCGGTAAGATCATTGCGTTGGACTTGAGTGCCTCCATCTAAAATTCTAAAATTATCGTAGGTCAGCCCCACACGACCACTGATACCTTGTTCCTTTTCAGCGTGAATAAATAGACCCTCGCTCCAATGTGATATATCTAAATATCTTCGTACGCCGCGTCTATCCCACTCTGTAGCTGCATAAAAGTTTTGATGTTGTGTAGAATCTACTTCCCTATCAGAAAATTTATAGTACGACGGCTGAAACTTCAAAATATTAAGGACATAAAAACTTGATGATGATTCAGATTTTGAGTTGAGTCTATAATATTGATACCAAGCATAATTTTGTTGTTGGTGCCGAGAGGAGGCGTCTCTTAATTGTATGGGTACACTTCGTCTGAAAGGGTTATTTTGTACATCAGCATCGTTCGCTACACCGCCATGATGCCCTTCCTCGTTGGCATTTTGCGAAAAGAAAAATATAGAATTATGGCGTTTATTGGGGGATTCATATCGGAAAGCTATACCTAATCCTGTGCTTTTGGTATCTTGGCCCAAATATTGACCTCCATAACTTAGTCGCTTATAGTTGAGTGAGACAGAAATACCATTGGTAAATCCTCTAGCAAAATCAGCATGAGCCATCAAATTATTCTGTGAACCTAGCTGCGAGAAAAACAAGTCTGAAACGGGCGTATCAGAAGTATAAAATTTAAATGAATCGGCTATTACCTGATGAAGTTGATATCGCTCCATGCCTACATTAAAACCCATATTGGCCTCAGGTCTAAATATCAAAGGCATTAGAGCTGAACCGTAATTTCCTGTATTGATATACTGATGTTGATTATCCCAAAGTCCCACTTTTTGAATCATTCTCATATCCAATAAGGTATCATCTGAATTTATACTTTTAAAAACATCATCGATATGGAAATACTTATAATTTAAGGTGTCTGGCACCTTAGATATCGTTGTGGGCACTTTATTGGTAGGTTGACTGTGAATAAGCACCGGTGTCAAAGATAATATTATAAATAGCCAAACAAACCCATAAGACTGATGGATTTGAGCAAGAAACCAATGTGGCCATCTCATAAAAGTAGGATTCAATATCAAAACTCCCTTTTATTGTATTTATAAAATAAAGTATATACTGTTTACTAACTTAATAATTTTGAAAAAATTGGATTTCTAGTTTAAAAAAAATCTCACTTTTTCATCCTGTCTAAGCAAACAACAAATCTACAAAGGCTTTTCTGTTGAACACTTGAAGTTGGTCCATTCCTTCGCCTACACCTATATATTTAATAGGTATCTTAAACTGATCTGAAATACCTAAGACCACACCACCTTTAGCACTTCCATCCAATTTTGTCAAGGCTAGAGCCGTCACATTTGTTGCGGCAGTAAAGTGTTTAGCTTGCTCTATGGCATTTTGACCCGTTGTGGCATCCAATACTAGTATGACCTCGTGAGGAGCTCCAGGCATTTTTTTGTCCATAGAATTTTTGATTTTTGTCAACTCAGTCATGAGCTGAGTCTTGGTATGTAATCTTCCAGCTGTATCCACTATGGCCACGTCAGATCCATTATTTTGAGCATACTGCACTGTCTCGTAAGCGACCGCAGCGGGATCTGTATTCATACCTTTAGAATAAAACTGAGCTCCTGTGCGCTCCGACCATATTTTGAGTTGATCTACAGCCGCTGCTCTGAAGGTATCTCCTGCACCTAAGACTACGTTATATCCCTTCTTTACATATTGGTGGGCGATTTTACCTATAGTTGTGGTTTTACCTACGCCATTGACGCCCACTACCATTATTATATAGGGTCTATGTTTATTATCAATAGTGTAATCTTCGATATCTTCAGTATTGTTCTCATCCAGTATCTGTATAATGATATTTTTGAGTATAATGTTAAGTTCATCTGTATTGATGTACTTATCCTCAGCTACCTTTTTTTCCAGTCTGTCTATTATCTTAACGGTAGTTTCTAGACCTACATCCGCTGAGATAAGTATATGTTCCAAGTGATCTAAAAATCCTTCATCTACCTTGGACTTACCAGCAACAGCCTTAGTGATCTGAGAAAAAAAACTTTGCTTGGTTTTTTCAAGACCTTTATTTAAATCCTCTTCTTTATCTTTGGAAAAAAACTTTTTAAAAAAACTCATAGGGATAATTTTATTAAGAAATAGTGAATATCAATAAAATGTTCAAAATAGCGGGAGTATATTCCTATAAACAACTAAGATTTCTATTTTGGCAAGCCAAGCTACTAATGTACAAAAGCCCAAAGATTATAAACAACAAAAGGGTTTTCTCTTAATTAAAAGAAAAAACCCTAATATTCATTTGAGAGTTTGCTAATTTTTATTATTTAGTTTCTGCCAAAAACTCTTGCACCTTGTCCTTATGTACAATTGACTCTTTGTACGAATACTTACCCGTGATAGGATCTTTAATAGATTTAACCACTTTTACGTGATCTCTACCAGAACCAACATTGGCAGCTCTTTGTGCTACTCTCGCGTTTTTAGATACCTTTGCCATGATTATTTAATTTCTTTGTGAATAGTATATTTTTTTAACACTGGATTGTACTTTTTAAGTTCCATCCTATCAGGTGTGTTTTTTCTATTTTTTTGTGTGACATATCTTGACATACCTGGCATACCACTTGATTTGTGCTCAGTACATTCTAATATTATCTGTAATCTATTACCTTTTGACTTCTTGGCCATTGTTATGCTATTTTTATATTCAGTAATTATATTTTAACACCTGTGTCTACACCTTGGTATTTCAATTCTTTAAGATATTCGTAAAGACCTTTTTTATCGATCGTTCTCAATGCATGAGACGAAACTCTCAAAGTGATCCACTCTCCAGTTTCTGGAAGAAAGAATCTCTTTTTGTGTAAATTAGGCAAAAATCTTCTATTTGTCTTTCTATTTGAGTGAGAGACATTGTGACCCTTCATTGGTCTTTTTCCCGTTAATTGGCAAACTTTTGACATTTCTTTTTATATTTAGTGTACGCTTTGCAATAAAAACAATCAATTAAAAATAAGTGACTCCGAAAGGATTCGAACCTTTAACCGCCTGATCCGTAGTCAGGTACTCTATCCAGTTGAGCTACGGAGCCCGTTGGTTACTTGTGAAAAATGTTTAAAAACTATTCCTAAACCTTGATTTTCACAACTTTATGACCTAAAAGAACGAACTTCTTCCTCTTTATATTCAATTCAGGGTGCAAAGGTAATACTTTTATTTCGGATGTACAATAGTTTTTGATAAAATATTTTCTAATATATAAATAAATTTCTTCAGAGCCTTTTTCTAATTCGCCACCTTTACATCCTGCACCTTTTAGACGATGTTATCAAGTCAAAAAATTTTTATCGATAGCATTATTTATTATAAAATTACACGATGTGAAACCATGCAACGATATATTTGTTTTAAGTGTTAAAATAAAATACATTTTGAGCGCATCACACCCTTCTAGATCTCTACCTTTGTTTCCACTTTCTATAGTGGTCTTTCCCGGTGAAATTACTAAGCTACATATCTTTGAACCTAGATATAAACAATTGATCAATGATTGTTTTGACACCTCTACGTCTTTTGGTATTCCTACCTATATCGAAGGAAAAGATTTATCCTTAGGAACTGAAATGACGGTCTCAAAAATAGCCCATATCCATGATAATGGCAATATGGACATTATCTGCCAAGCTATAGGTTGGTTTTATATTAAGGAATTTTATAGAATCACCCCCAATAAGTTATATCCTTATGGAATAATAGAGGAACAACCTTGGGATGATGAATCAGACTTTAATCTCAATTTAAAAATAATTGAACTCATTGAAGAATTGTATGACCTCATGAATATCAAAGATGTCATCATTCCTCAACCTAATGAGTTTAAATCCTACCATTTGGCACACAAATTGGGTTTGAGTATCCATCAAGAAATGGCCCTCTTAGAGCTACCTAACGAAGTAGATAAACAAGTCTTTATCGCCAATCATCTCAATCACCTCATCCCTATATTGAGAGACGCCGAAACAATGAGAAAGCGCGCCGAGCTAAATGGACACTTCCAAAATTTAATACCACCTTTTTAGTACCGCTTTATAAGATTATTATCAGTCAATATTGACTTCCAATTTACCTCAATTCACAAAACAATAAGTGATGTAATTTGTATTGAGTGAATATGATATGGATATGATATTAGACCCTAAAGATGTAGACAGAATTATTGAAATGGCATGGGAAGACCGAACACCCTTTGAAGCTATCACCTTTCAGTTTGGACTCAGTGAAATGGAAGTCGTTGCTTTAATGAGACAAACACTTAAAAGGTCAAGTTTCAATTTGTGGAGAGCTCGCGTTCATTCGGGCATAAGTCAAAAACACTCTAAAAAAAGAAATCAGGACATCTCACGATTTAAATGTTCGCGACAAAAACCCATTAGTCTTAACAAAATCAGCAAAAGGTGAGTCGTAAGACCGTAAACGTTGTCTGGATAAAAAGAGATATCCGAACACAAGATCACTTGCCCTTGCTGATGGCCAATCAAAGTGAACTTCCATTTTTACTTCTCTACATTTTTGATACAGACGTCATAAATTATCCTGATACAGATATCCGCCACCTGCGTTTTCAGTACCACAGTCTTATAGATATAGAGCAAAGATTAGCACCGTACAACATAAAAGTGCACGTAACTTATGGTAAGACTTTGGATATATTTACTGATTTGTGCACACATTATGACATCCAAAACATATTTAGCTATCAGGAGACAGGGATCCAACTGACTTATGATATAGATAAAAAAGTAAAACTCCTTTGTAACCATAACCACATCAAATGGATTGAATATCAACGCGATGGTATCGTGCGAGGTATTAAAAACCGAATCGGATGGGACAAACAATGGTTTTCAACTATGTATGCCCCTATCGTTCAAAATACTTATGATCACCGAGAACCTCTCCTTTGGCAGCACAGCTATACGATACCAGATACACTCTTGGCTCAATGGGAAGCTTACCCTTCGCATCAACAGCCTCCTGGTGAAACGCAAGCTCATAAATATCTGAATTCATTTTTGAAAGATAGGCATGCTCACTATTCAAAACATATTTCAAAACCACTTGATAGCCGTACATCTTGCAGTAGATTATCGCCCTATCTGGCTTGGGGCAACTTAAGTATCAGACAAGTATATCAGTTAGCCCTTCATTACAGTCAAAGCACAAAATATAAACGCCCTTTAATAAACTTTATGACAAGGCTCAAATGGCATTGCCATTTCATTCAAAAGTTTGAGACAGTATGTGCCTATGAAAAAGTGTGCATTAACAAAGGCTATGAATCTATGACTTACATTAAAAACGAAGACTATATAGTAGCTTGGAAAACTGGCCAAACAGGATATCCTTTAGTCGATGCATGTATGAGGTGCGTTGTAGCCACAGGTTGGATCAATTTTAGAATGCGCGCCTTGGTCGTATCTTTTCTAACTCATCACCTATTCCAAAATTGGAAAGATGGCGTTTACTTTTTGGCACAGCAATTTTTGGATTATGAGCCAGGTATTCATTATACACAGTTTCAAATGCAAGCTGGCGTTACTGGTGTCAATACGATCCGTGTATACAATCCAACTAAAAATGCGTTAGAACACGATTCAGAGGCGCAGTTTATTAAAAAATGGTGTCCTGAATTGAAACACCTACCTTCTCATTTTGCTATCGAACCTTGGAAACTCACCTCAATGGATGAGGTATTTTATAATTTTAAGCTGGGTGTGCATTATCCTTCACCCATCATATCCCTATGTGATAGTAAAACCAATATCAATACAATATGGCAAATGAGAACCAATATGGAAGTAAAAACAGAAAATACAAAAATATTGTCTCAACTGGTCAGGCCCAATAGCGCCACAGCTTTACAAAACCGTAAATCAGATGAAAAAAACCAAAAGTAAAACACCTAAGAAACAAGACCTCCCCGTCAAGATTTGCGACACGTGTCAAAAGCCCTACACTTGGCGTAAAAAGTGGGAAAAATGCTGGGAAGAAGTCAAATATTGTAGTGAGAAATGTAGAAGGGGTAAAACAACATAAATTTTATCTCGTTAAAAAATAAAAAGGGTTCCACTTATTTCAGTGCAACCCTTTTTTATTTTATTGAGAAAGTATATTTCTATCCTCCAAAATCGTCAAATGCAACATTCTCTTTAGGAATTCCCCAATCATCAGCCATCTTGATGACAGCTTGGTTCATCAAAGGTGGACCACAGAAATACAATTCTACTTCTTCTGGCGCTGGATGTTTACTTAGGTATTGCTCTATAACTACATTATGCACAAAACCTATAAATCCATCACCTTCAGGATCATCGATGTGACTCTTTGTCGTCCAATTATCCTCAGGAAGTGGATTGTCCAATGCCACTACAAATCTAAAGTTAGGAAACTCTTTTTCTATTTCTCTAAATTCTTCTACATAGAAGAGTTCTTTTTTAGTCCTACCCCCATAGAAGAATGTCACTTTACGACCCGTCTCCAAGGTGTGAAATAGATGGTACAAATGCGACCGCATCGGGGCCATACCAGCTCCTCCGCCTACATAAAGCATCTCTGAACCCGTATTTTTGATAAAAAACTCGCCGTAAGGACCTGAAATTGTTACCTTATCTCCTGGTTTTCTCGAAAATACATATGAAGAACATATGCCTGGGTTTACAGGCTCATAGCCATCCCACTGTCTCTTGCCATCCGAAGTAAACTTAAATTTGAATGGTGGTGTGGCTATCCTAATAGTCAAAGACACGATATTGCCCTCTGCAGGGTGGTTAGACATAGAGTAGGCCCTAAAGATAGGTTCTTCGTTGACCATTTTTAATCCCCACATCTGAGCAAAATCCCAATCACTTTGAAACTTATCTGGTGAATCATGGTACTTAGGATGTGCTGTGATATCAATATCTTTGTAATCTACAGTACAAGTAGGTACATCCACTTGTATATATCCACCCGCTTGGAAATCCAAATTATCTCCTTCAGGTAATTTTACAATGAATTCCTTAATGAAAGTTGCCACATTATAGTTAGATATGACGTCACATTCCCATTTTTTTATACCAAATATTTCAGCTGGAATTTCTATCTCCATATCTCCTCTTACCTTAACCTGACAAGCAAGACGCTTTCCTTCAGCAGCCTCTTTCTTTGTCATGTGATTCATCTCTGTTGGTAGTGGATCACCACCGCCTTCATGGACATGACATTCACACATGGCACATGTACCACCACCACCACATGCTGATGGTAAGAATATCTTGTTGTCACCCAAAGCCGTCAATAAGTTGGAACCCGGGTTAGTAATTATGGGGTTTTCTGTATCCCCATTAATGATTATTTTAACATCACCTTGGGGAACTAACTTCTTACGCGCAGCTATTAGCATAAAAGACAATCCCAAAATGATAATTGAAAAAAGTGCTATTGCAACACCTATAAAAACTGCCATTATCTTATTTTTTTATGATTAAAAAGATGATAAATCTATCCCCATAAGGCCCATAAAGGCCATACCCATCATTCCTGTCAATATAAATGCCATACCCAAACCTCTTAAGGCTGGTGGTACATGACTATAGGATATCTTCTCACGAACAGCGGCTATGGCAACTATCGCCAAGAACCATCCAAATCCTCCGCCTAAACCAAATACTACTGATTCAGCCAAATTGTATTCAAATGATACCATAAACAATGAACCTCCCAAAATCGCACAGTTTACTGTAATCAATGGTAAAAATATACCTAATGCATTGTACAATTCAGGTGAAGCTTTTTCTACCACCATCTCTACCAACTGAACCATGGAAGCTATAACGGCAATAAAAAGTATAAATCTCAGAAATGTTAAATCCATACCCATGATACCACCACTCAATACCTGATTGATAATCCAGTTGATAGGCATTGTAATACCCAAAACGAATATTACTGCCAAGCCTAGACCAAAGGCTGTTTTAACACTCTTAGATACAGCTAAGTAGGAACACATGCCTAAGAAGTACGATAATGCCAAATTTTCAAAAAAGGCTGACTTCATAAATATATTGGCTAACTCTCCCATTTTATTTTATTTTTAATTTTTATTAAATATAAATTTATGATACATCTACTAATCGTGGATTCCAAGCTCTGTGTATCCATACCAAGATCCCGATCACAAACATAGCTGACGGGAACAATACCATCAAGTTATTAGGTGCATACCAGCTTAACCATGATATAGACACTGTATCCAACATATATTCAGAACCAGGACCTAATATTTTAACATCATATAATGAACCACTGCCGAAAAACTCTCTAATGGCAGCCACTATAACAAGAATAACAGCGTAGCCTACACCATTACCTACACCGTCCCAAAAGGAACGAACGGGCGAATTACCCATAGCAAAAGCTTCTAAGCGACCCATCACAATACAATTAGTGATGATAAGGCCGATAAATACAGACAATTCTTTATATACAGAGTAATTTACCGCTTTTAAGGCTAATTCCACTACAGTCACTAAAGTAGCAATAATGACCAACTGTACAATCATACGAACTTGCTTCGGAATATAATTTCTCAATGCAGAAGTTATTATATTGGAAAATACAACAACAAAAATAACCGCTACACCCATCACTATAGACTTCTCCAATTTTGTAGTTACAGCCAGCGCAGAGCATATACCCAAAACTTGAACTGTAATGGGGTTGTTGTCATTCAATGGATCTGTTATTAACTTTTTTTGCTCCTTTCCGAAAGTGAATATGGAGTCTTTCTTTTCTAAAACTTGAACATCTGCCATGATATATAATTTATTTTAGATTTTATCTTTGATTAATTAATTTTTTGAGTCTTAATATAAGGCTCATAGTAATTCAAACCTCTTTTAAGCATCTCATCCACACCATCAGCTGTGATAGTGGCTCCAGAAATACCATCTACTTGATAGGATTTGTCCCGTGCACCACCTTTTATGACACGCACAGAAGTGAACTCTCCATCATTGTTGTAAATGGATTTACCAGTAAACTGATTTACCCAAGATTTGTTGTCTTTTATCTCAGCACCCAAACCAGGTGTTTCACCTTTATGGTCAAAAGATACTCCAACAACCGTCTTCCAATCATCAGCTAAAGCGATATTACCCCAAATCTCATCCCAAAGTCCTTTACCTCTTACTGAGACAATGTTGTAAATATTATTATCCGATGACTTGAACTCATATAATGGTAGTATTCTATCCGGTTCTGGCTTTTTCATCTCCTTTTTCATATCTACCTTTTCAGCCATATCAGCAGCTCCACCTGTAGCCGCCTTAATTTCTTCAGCTGACAAAACTTTTCCCGACATATCGAGTACTTTTTGAGTCACTTGATTGTCAAAAATAGCCTGAACCTCTTCATTAGTAAGCTTAGATATATCCTTACCCAATTGTTCAGAAACTGAAAGCAATATCGCTTTCTTATTATACACTGCCTCATTTGTTTCATGGACATCTTTAAGACCTTGTACCATCAATGCAAGTACAAAGGCCACCACGACAGTCATAATGAGTACAAAACGAATGATATAGTTATTATTATGCACGGCTCAATCTTTTTTTAATGTTTGACTCTAATACGAAATGATCAATAGTAGGCGCAAATGTGTTTAAAAACAATATGGCCAACATCCATCCCTCTGGATAAGCAGGGTTTAATACGCGAATCACTAGGCCTATCATCCCTATTAATATACCATATATCCATTTACCTTTATTGGTACTTGCTGCAGTAACAGGATCTGTCGCCATGAATGCCATAGCAAATAAAAATGATCCCATCATCAGATGCTGTGTCCATGTTATAGTAAAAAATGGATTTAACGCCAAAATATTCAACAAGTAGGATGTCCCTATCAATCCCAATAACATACCCAACATAATTCTCCAGCTACCAATGCCAGTTTTGACTAGTATTAATGCACCCAAAACTATAAGTACCTTACTCGTCTCCCCTACTGATCCTGGTATTACACCCCAAGTCATCTGCATCGGTGTGTAAACACTTGTCACTTTTTCCCACCCACCTTGATATGCCAAGGCCAATGGTGTCGCTCCTGTAAACCCATCAGCTACTACCATACCAGTCTGGAAGGTATCTAAACCCATCCAACTAAATAGACCATTGAAAAATCCAGTATGCCACCAACCGTAAGAAGCTTCAATTCCCGGAGCAATCTTTTGGTATCCAGATACCCACACGTCATCTCCCGCTATGGTCAATGGATATGCAAAGAAGATAAAAACTCTTGTCAATAATGCTATGTTCCAAATATTCATACCTGTACCACCGAAGGCTTCTTTTCCTATAATAACGGCGAAAACAATAGCTACTGTCAAAATCCATAAAGGTAAATCCGGTGGCATGATCAATGGAATCAAAGCTCCTGTCACTAAATATCCTTCTTCAACGGCATGGCCTCTTTTGGCAGCATACAAAAACTCAATACCCAAACCTACCACGTGAGATACCACAAATAATGGCAGCAGTTTTATAAGGCCGTGGGCTAATTTAAGATGAAAACCCTCTAAAAATCCCAAATATTGGCCCGCAGCTACAAAATGGTGATGACCTATGTTATAGGTTCCAAATAGATAGCACAATTGCATAGCTATCACTACGGTCACCATGGTACGTTTTAGGTCCATACCGTCCTTGATATGGGTTCCATTCTTAGCCACTGTGTTGGGTGTAAATGCGAATGTAAAAAAAGCATCATATGCAGTATGCAATATTGGACTTTTCTTCTTATCCGGTTCTATTTTCTTAAAAAAATCAACTAATCCCATCGTATATCTATATATAAATTAGATTTTAATAATAATTTTACTATTACATTTGTTCCTTTAAGGTATCCAAACCTTCTCTGACCAATGCCTGAACAGGCGTCTTAGATGTACAAACAAATTCACATAATGCGACATCTTCTTCAGA
>DAIPYV010000058.1:0-17850 GCA_036782555.1 Saprospiraceae bacterium | reverse complement strand
CAGGAAATCAACAAGATTGGAATAATATAGAAAGTTCAAAAAAAGAGTGGGTCAATATATTAGCGGAGGAAAAAGCCATCAGAACAGAAGTTAAAGAATTAGTGAATAATCATCTTCCATTGGAAGAGAGCAATGATAAGGACTATGTGTTTATATCCTTCATACTCGCTTATTTACCGACAGGATTGATAGGCCTTCTTCTAGCCGTTATATTTAGTGCAGCCATGTCTTCCACCGCCTCGGAACTCAATGCTTTAGCTACCACATCGACAGTAGATGTTTACAAGCGCAGTCTCAACCCCAATCAATCAGACACACATTATGTCAATGCCACCAAATGGCTCACTGTAGTATGGGGTGTTGTGGCCATTCTTTTTGCATGTATAGGTACACTTTTCGAAAACCTCATTCAGTTTGTTAATATTATAGGCTCTATTTTTTATGGCACCATTTTGGGCGTATTTTTAGTTGCATTTTATATAAAACATATTCAGGGTAAAGCTATTTTTTATGCCGCTATTATCAGCCAAATAAGTATTATCGCAATATTTAAGGCAGATATAGTTGGTTATCTTTGGCTTAATGCTATTGGGTGTATTTTTGTTATTGCTATAAGTAGCATTATTCAGTTATTTGATCATAGTCCAAAAAATGTCACTACCTAAAGATTTTCAGCTAAGACTTTTCAATACATGGACCGAAATAGAGTATCAGTCCTTCATAATGGCTATGTCTGAACCACCACCAACATCTATACGCTTACATCCTGAAAAGTATACTAAGGAAATACCAGCTAATAAGATTCCTTGGTGTCGATATGGTTACTACCTGGATTATCGCCCGAAATTTACATTAGATCCTGATTTTCATACAGGAAGTTACTATGTTCAGGAAGCCTCCTCTCAGAGTATAGAGTATATACTAAGTCATATCCACCAGGGAAATACTGATATTAAAATATTGGACCTTTGTGGCGCACCAGGTGGTAAGAGCACTTTAGCCGCAACGTATTTAAGTCACGATGGTCTTTTAGTAGCCAATGAGGTCATTAAAAACAGAGCTTACATATTGCGCCAAAACATCATCAAAGAAGGCTATAGTAATGTCGTCGTTAGTAATAATGATCCATCAGATTTCGGTCGCTTAGAAGGCTTTTTTGATGTTATCATTGTTGATGCCCCATGTTCTGGCGAAGGTATGTTTAGAAAAGATATCAAAAGTATGGATGAATGGTCTTTGGATAATGTAGCCCTTTGTTCCGCTCGACAGAAGCGTATCCTGCACGATGTTTTACCTTCTTTAAAAACGGATGGCCATATTATATATTCCACATGTACCTATAATGACGATGAGAATATAGATAATGTAGAGTATATTACTCAAGAGCATAATTTGGAAAGTGTACCTATACCGTTTGATCCCGATTGGAATATTATACCTATAGAAAAAGGCGATGCTAAGGGGTATCAATTCTATCCACACAAAATCCAAGGTGAAGGTTTTTTTGTCGCTTGTCTTCGTAAAAAAAATGACAAATTAGAGTGTACATCTTATCCGAAAACTTATAAAAATATTATGGTCCCGAGCAAGAAGGAGGTACAAGAAATAGAAAAATATATCATTGCGAAAAATCATGAAATAGTGTTGGACAAGGTCCAAACTTTTAGGGCACTGCCAGAAGGATATGCTAAAGATATAAAACTATTAGCCGATAGCCTTCGTGTAATACACTGTGGTACAGCCTTAGGTACACTACAAAAATCTGTTTTTATTCCAGACCACAATCTCTCTACGAGTCTCAAAGTGAGCCATAAATTTCCTACAATAGAGCTCACTGAATCCGAAGCCTTACGCTATCTAAAGAGGGAATTGACCGAAATAAATAGTCCTGATAAAGGCTGGCAAATGGCTACATATAGGGGAAATGGCCTTGGGTTTTTAAAAAATTTGGGAAATCGCATCAATAACTATCTGCCACAGGAATTGAGGATAAGGATGGATATAGAACAGTGATTTTGTTTTGTATTATTCAAATTGTTTTTTACCTATTTCAGGATGAGTGTTAATCAAAAAGTCTATTGTCATGTTTGTAAGGGGTAATAAAGGTCAAATGCACTTAATAAAAACGTTTTTAATCCTCATAGTTTTGTTGCATTCAACAAAATCATCATCTCAAATGCAGCCATCATCATCTACTTCCACGCCTGAAATTCTGATGATAAATTTTATGGGAGGATATGTTGAGTTGGATTATCCTTTGAATGAATATTATATCAAATGCTTTAAAGGTCAATTTTTTACACCTATGTATAAAAGTACTTTGTGGCTTGGAGCTCAATATACACTGATGTTTTCAAGGGATTTTTTTAGAGAAAATCAAAGATATTTTCTTCTGGGTCCAGCTCTTAGATATCGTAATGTCCTTAACAAGGAAAGGAAATATTTTTTAAATATAGATGGTAGTATCAATTATGGTTCTATTTATCTGGACAAGGATGAGTTTCTTCAAGTCAAGGAAGGTTTTTTATTGGGATATGGTATGAGTTTTGAATGGAAATTAAACGCACATTTTTCTCTCATTGGTGGCGGTCATCTCTATGCTCAAACGCTTAAAGGAGGCGGTGGTGTTTTTGGTTTTCCTTTTTTAGGCCTTTCATTGAGATAAAAAAATATCATTCAGGCTTTTTTTTTAAAATCACTACTTTTTTGCAACCCAATGTCGCCTTCTTGCATATTATAAGTAGTATGGCACATTTGAAAGAATTGGAAAGGTTGTTTTTACAAAATCCGACACAAGGATTGAAACACGCACACAATTTGTATGCTGACAAACTCTTATTCTTATCGATGAGATATATGAATGACTCCATGGAAGCGGAAGAGGTCGTTTCTGATACTTTTATGAAAGTGTATGAAAAGATAGACGCTTTTGATTGGCAGTTAGGCACCTCATTTTATGGCTGGACTTCACGTATCTGTATCAATATTTGTTTGATGCGTTTGCGTAAAAAAGGTCTGAAAATAGAGTCAATAGATGAAACTCATGAAGATGTCCATATCGACGATGACATAGATTTGGATTACGATACCATCATTAAGTCTATTCAATCTTTGGGTGCGCCCTACAGTGCCATCTTTTTCATGTACGAAATAGATGGCTACACTCATCAAGAAATATCAGAAATTTTAAATATTCCTATTGGTACAAGCAAATCTTACCTTCATAGGGCCAAAAAACAATTACAAAAGATATGGCAAACGATATAAACAAATACAAAAATATCATTCAGCATCATGAAGACTCTCAAGTGCCGAATTGGAACAAAAAGGCAAATTGGACCGACATAGAATCCAATTTGTCATCTAAAAGATTTCAAAAGGTTTATAAAGGTTTAGGTTATCTGGCTTTTTTACTTGTCGGAATGAGTATAGGGTGGATTCTAAAGCCTACACAAATGTATCATACACCCATTAATTTAATGGATAAAATTCCTGATACTCTTGTAAAAGAACTCAGACTTATAGATACTATAATAGTTAATAAAATAGATACGCTCGTGATAGCTAAAAACAGAGCTGTTCAAAAATATGATACAGTTTACATAGTAAAGGAATCGCCTAATCCCATTCTGATAGCCATAGAAGTAGATTCACAGAACTTGACTCCTGATATTCAAGATGTAAATGTCGCTGATGAACTAAAAGGCATATCACAACTTACGACCAATAGTATCACTAGTAGGGAAGATCCTATTCAAAAATCTGAAATACAAGCAAAACCTAAATATACCCAACGGACCAATAAGGAGTACGCTCCTTATGTATTTATAAAAGATACCGTGAAGACTAAGTCTATAGAGTTTGAGTTCGATTTATTTCGACGTCGTCAGTATTATGTCAATAAGCTAGAAAAACATTGATTTTACCTTATAGGTTATTTTATCTTTTCCATTTCATTGCACTTCATTTTTTAACAAATTAATTTAAATTCTTATGTATAAGTTATTATTAAAATCAATAGTTGCTCTTTTAGTTTTATTTAATTCGAGTGTCGTTACTTCCCAAGAGGACAATCCTTTTGGCTCTGCAAAAATAAATTTAACTTATGAAAATAAATTGAGGTTTGAATGGCCATTTTACATGTCTGAAAATTATTTTAAAAAACAAGATATTTATGCCAATATTAGAAGGACTAACAATTACAGTAATATTATTTTAAATTATTTGGATGAGATAGGATTTGAGGCTCAAGCTAACATGCCTCTAGACATTGATATAGTAAGAATGTACAATACATCTATTATGCATATATATCGCAATAGACGACCTGTGACATATCATATGAAAGGAGATAGTGTATTATTATTTCATGGCCTGCACAAAATCAGACTAGTAGAGACAGGAGAACAAGATATTCTTATCTATTTTGATGAAGTCGAGGATCTTAAAAATTTAATATTTGTAGATTTTGACAATATATATAAAAAACTAAAAGATTATAAAATGGATAAGCAATCAAGAGATAAAAACATTAAGCGTGTTTCAGACATTTATTATACATATATTAATGAAGAAATAATACATACAGGAATTCTAGGATACATGAGCAAAAAACAGTTTAATTTTTTCAATTTTGGTATTGGAGTAAGCTATATCAACGAAAGACTTTTGATTAATTTTAGCCCTCACTTTTCATTAGAAAGGTTTAGTGTTGATAACTTAGGAAATAAATTTATTGCATCCAAGACTGAATTTGGTTATAGTGAGATATTTGGAAAAAATTTAAGAGATGTTAAATTTTTTGTCAATTATTTATTGCCGACTTCATTCAAAGGAAATGAAATGGTAGGACTTGGTGTTGGTTTGTATGGTTTGACTGTTACAGAAAATATAGAAGAAGTGAGTAAAACTTTTTTATCACTTGGATTAATCTACGAAAAAAAACCTTTTCGTTTATCATTTGACTATTTATTAAAACATAGATTGTTTTCTAATGAAGGTTCAAGTCAAGTACCCTTTGTCCTCACCGCAGGCTTCCACTTCTAACCACTTTGGTATAATTATTGTATTAAATATATGTGATATATGTTTATTACCCATTTTGGGTAGAGTATCACATTTTTTAATACACGCGATTGAAAAACATAATTGTCATATTATCAGTATTTTACCTCTTGATTTGGGATGGAGCTAAGCCTTCTGTGACTCACTTTACGCCCAATTTCATCAATGTATTTGCGGGCAATGACAGGACGATATGTAGTGGTCAAAGTTTGACAATAAGCGCACTGAACGCAAATATTTCTGGTGATGTATCAGATGGAGATTGGGTTTCTTTTGGTGACGGCCGTTTTCAGCCAGGTAATTTAATGACTGTTCGGTACAGTGTGGCTCAATCTGGAAATATCTCATACCAACCAGGCCCGAATGACATCACTTTGGGTTTTTATAGATTGATGTTGATGTCTGACCCACCTATGGGGGGTACACCTCAAGAACGTGTGACGGATGAAGTGCGTATTTCTTTCCAACACGCACCACCTTTATTTTGTGCGAGTAATATCAATGTATCTTTAAACGAACGATGTGAGCAATTAGTGACTGCACAGATGCTTTCTCCCAACGCTGTGCCGCCATTCAACAATTACATCATCACACTTTACGATGATAAAAATAGGGTTATACCCAATAATTTGCTTAATACTACTCATTTGGACATGCTGATTACCTATCGTCTTGGACATCAATGCACATCCAATATCTGTTGGGGCAATTTACGCGTCGAAGACTATTTCCCCCCACAGTTTGAGTGTAGAAATGATACCATTTCTTGCAGAAGATCTACCTCGCCCGATTCATTGGGCTTTCCTATACCAGCGCGCGCCGTTGTTGATACTTTTATCAATGGTAAGTACATTGTATCCAATTGGGATTATTGTAGTAAGGTAGAACTTACATTTACAGAGACATCTCAAAAAGCCGACTGTACGCGTGATGAAGACCGCACAATCACACGGAGATGGACAGCCAAGGATGCGAAAGGAAATACATCCACCTGCACACAATTAATCGTTGTGAAGCGTATAAGTCTTTCCCAGGTAGTTTTTCCTCCTAATTTCAACGATATTGATGCGCCTTCATTCAGCTGTCAAGATACTTTTCCTGTTTTGGCCAATGGTCACCCATCTCCAGATACGACTGGTATGCCTTCTACCATAGGGTGTGGGCATTTACAAAATACAATGACAGATGTTGTTTTTGACCTTTGTGGTGCAGGGTATAAGTTGGCACGTTCATGGTTTGTTATTGATTGGTGTTCCACCTTAAGCGTCACGCGCAATCAGATCATAGAAATTAAAGACAAAACAGGTCCCATCATTAATTGCTTAGACACATTGAGACTCAATGCAGATGCTTATGAATGTAGGAGATCATCAGCACCTATACCTGCATTGACTTCGGTTGTGGATTGTTCTGATTTTCAAATCCAATATACCTTATTCAACGAGGGCAATCAAGTCGTTAACTTCATTCATTCCAGTGGAACTTTCCAAAATATACCTGTGGGTACTTTTAGATTAAGATATACCGTTACTGATGAATGTAGCAATGCCTCTATCTGCGATATGACAGTCATTGTAGAAGATAAAACCACTCCATTTCCAGCATGTAAGGCTTTCGTAAAAGTATCTTTGGGTGTAAGTGGTACAGGACGTGTTTTTGCATCAAGTTATGATAACAATTCATTGGATAATTGTGGAATAGATAAGGTAGAAGCCAGAAAAATGTCCAATGCTTGTGGTCCAATAAATGCAGAGTTTACAAATCACCTTGATTTTTGCTGTACAGAAATGGGTCAGTCTGTGATGGTAGAAGTTCGTATAACTGATATTTACGGCAACGCTAACACATGTATGGTTGAGACGCAAGTGGAAGATAAACTTCCGCCTCAAATAGTATGTCTTCCAGATATATCTATACATTGTACGGACTACTATGATATCAATGATTTAAGTGCATTCGGTAGGGTAGTCACAAAAGAGGCAGACAGAAGAAGTATAGTCATTAATAATAAATTTCATAATGGGCCAATAGGTATCGATGGTTTAGCAACTGATAATTGTTCTGTGACTGTAACAGAGCGTGTTGAAGAGCATATAGACTGTCACGTAGGTCATATAAAAAGAATTTTTATTGCTACTGACCCAGCTGGGCATAAAGATTCATGCACTCAAACCATATTTGTGGTCAATGACAACCCTTTTACAGCGCAGGATATTGTATGGCCTAGCCATTATACAGGTGGTGGCTGTCGTGTAGATCAGTTACCACCTCTGATTACGGGCAGTCCTACATATCGTAGACAAGATTGTGCCAATCTAGCATCAACTTTTACGGATCAATTATTTTTTTCGCAAGATAGCGCTTGTCTAAAAATCATTAGAGAATGGTATGTAGTGGATTGGTGTCAGTTTAATGATAATACATTGACTGGTCGATGGGGACCCTATTTTCAAACGATTAAGGCACATAATCATACAGCACCTACTTTTGATACACCGTGTAGAGATACCGTTTTTTGCTCTTATGATGCTGATTGTCAAAAAGGGAGAATTCAGTTACTGGCTACAGGATCAGACGATTGTTCCCGCACATCTGATTTGGTTTGGATGTACAGCGTTGATATTAAAAAAAATGGTACGATTGATTTATTAGGTCAAACCCATGAATTTTCTGGAGATTTACCTTTAGGCACCCATAGTATTTTATGGCGTGTATCTGATCCATGTGGTAATTTTTCGGAGTGTAGATATGATATTACGGTCGTGGATTGTAAAAAGCCTACGCCATATTGTATATCGTCTTTGACCATGTCAATCGATGCTGTCACCGAGGATGCTGAGATTTGGGCTATTGATTTTGATAATGGAAGTACAGACAACTGTGCTGATGTGTCCAATTTGGTATTTACATTTAATGAAGCACATCCAGTACAAGATTCTATCAACAAATCACATTATTTCAAAGTAAAAGGTATATCAGCTACAAAGCAAGAGTATGATTTGGGTCAAGCCCAAAGATGGATTCCTACTAAGCGGAGCTCGGCTTTGAGATTTACGTGTAAGGATATACCCGATGGTGTAGAAGAGAAAATTACTGTTCGGATGTCAGTCATTGAACCTAATGGGTTGATGGATTTTTGTGATGTGGAACTCATATTGCAAGATAATAATAGTGTGTGCCCTGACTTAAAATCATCATTGAGGATTTCGGGTGAAATCAGTACAACAAATGGCCAGATTCCTCAAGACGTAGAACTCACAGCTAGAACAGGAGAGATGGAATATTTGGCTCAATTGGATGAAAGGTCTGGAACATATGTTTTTGAAGATTTGCCATTGGAGTCAGAATATTTAGTAGAGGCGTATAATGATGCAGACGTCATACAAGGTGTCACTACTTTAGACATATTGACGATACAGAGGCACTTGCTAGATATTACACCATTTCACAGTCCCTATCAATTTATAGCGGCGGATGCCAATAATTCAGGTAGTATCACAGCAGCTGACTTAGTCTCTATACGTCGTTTAATATTAGGTATGATAGATACGTATCCCAATAATACACCATCATGGAAGTTTATTCCAGCTGAAAATGGTTTTAATCATGAAAATAATCCATTTTCCTATACTACAGTACATCAAACAAATGTGCTCAGTGATGACTTGCCTCATCTTAATTTCGTCGGTGTAAAAATAGGCGATACCAATTTTTCCTTTAGAAATCTTTTGGATGAAGATATAGATGTGCGAAGCAAATCAAGAACCGAACCTCATTTTTTATACTCAATAGACATAAAGGATAATCGTCAACAATTAGTTATTAGAGCTGGAAAAGATATGTGGGTGGATGGCTGGCAGTTGTTTTTAAATATTCCAGGTCTTATTTCTGCTGAGCAAGTCCATCTGCCTTTATCTCAGGGAGTTCAGGACACACATTCAGATCAGGATATTTTGCATAGTATCAAGTATTATGAGTCGGCTGTAGAATATACTTCAGGTTCAGTTGTAGCGGTTTTCGATTTGGTGGGTAGTACAGATATGAATAACATTCATCTTAGACAAAATAGAAGGTCCGAAATTTACTTCAACAACCTAACTCAAAAAATCGGTATCAGTGCTTTTCAACGATTGGATAGGCCTACCGTATTATTGAAGTCCAATCCCGTAGTGGGTGAATTGAGATTTGAAATCAAGTCACATACAACAAAACAATATAATTATAATATTTTAACTTCTGATGGCAAGATGGTGCAGTCAGGCCACATTTTTGTTGAAGGAAATATCAATGAATACTCGATACGCTTACCCCAAAATTGTCCCACAGGATTAATGGTGATTCAAATCAATGACGGTACTATTCAGGAGAGTTTTAAGTTTATAGTAGTGAAGTAAGGGGGTATAAACCGTTCATATTTATTTTTCAACTGCATTATTTGAGTTTAACCATCGAAGCATGAGAGGTCAGCTAAGTTAAGTTTTTTTATTGGCTTAAAAAACATTCTAAAAATCCTAAAGACTCTATCTATGAATAAAATAACACGAAACCAGATACAAATTTGTAAAATATAATGCTACCCGCCATAAAAGATGCTATATGCTCAAAAGTTTCATGTGCATTTAAGTATTTCTCATGAACAATTTACCTTATTTATGGTTATTAGTTGTATAATCATTTCATAATCATTAAAATAAAATATACTTATGGCTTTTACACTTCCTGAATTAGGGTACGCTTATGATGCATTAGAACCACACTTTGATGCACGTACCATGGAAATACATCACACCAAACACCACCAAGCTTATGTCAATAATTTGAATAACGCTTTGGCAGGAACAGATCTTGAAGGAAAATCTCTTGAAGATATTCTCAGAGGCTTGGATATGAATAATAATGCAGTACGCAATAACGGTGGTGGTCATTGGAACCATTCTTTGTTTTGGGAAACACTAAACCCCAATGATCGAGGTCGACTTTCTGGCCCGTTATTAGAAGCTATTACAGCGGCTTACGGTGACAAGGAGACTTTCATGGAGAAATTTGCGGCCTCAGCTATGACTCGTTTTGGTTCAGGTTGGGCATGGTTGTGCGTACACGAAGGTGGCAAAGTAGAAATATGTAGCTCAGCCAATCAAGATAATCCACTTATGCCAGGCATCGGATGTGGTGGTACTCCTATCTTGGGTTTGGATGTATGGGAGCATGCTTATTATTTACATTTCCAAAATAGAAGAGCAGATTATATTTCAGCTTTTTGGAGTGTGGTCAATTGGAATGTAGTGGAAAAGAAATATGAATCTTTTTTAGGATAATATAAAACTCTAATCTTGAGAAAAATAGAGCCTTTGTCATTTTGTGCAAAAGCTCTATTTTTTTTGGAATATTAATAAATTATTTCAAACCAACATTATTGAAAAGGACTCTTAAATTCTGGATTGTTATGGAAAGTCTCATCTGTAAAAGTTTCAATAAATGCTTTTAGACCTCTAATATGCAGTGGCGTGAGTGGGTTCGATTGAAGGTCATTGAGTAAAGGATCTTTGTTTGGTGAAGGTAATCCCCCAGATATATAATGATGTATCACCTCATCCAAAGTACTGAATTGACCATTATGCATGAATGGAGCGCGATATTTGAGATTGCGTAAATGAGGCGCTCTAAATTTTCCGTTATCAGCTATGGAATTAGTAACTCTACCTCTACCCAAATCTGCAAAGCCATTGAAATCATCCGGACTAGACTGGATACCATTATTAAAAAAATCATCCGAACTCGTCAAAGGTATATTGTGACAATGACCACACTCAGCATCGGGGAGGTCTGGATCATCATCAAAAAATATCCCTAATCCCATGAGTTCGAGATCTGAATAAAAATCTAATCCTTGTTCTATTTTATCAAATTTGGAATCTTTGGATATCAAGGTTCTCTGGAATTGGGCTAATGACTTAGCCACTAATTCTTTAGTTATATCGTTGGTGTTTTTGATGCCAAACGCTCTTCTAAACATATTTGGGTAGCTGGCATGTTCTTTTAGATTTTTAAGAGCATTCTCCCATGTATTGGCCATTTCTAAGGGGTCTTCAATAGGATGTATGGCTTGTTCTTCTAAGCTATTGGATCGTCCATCCCAAAAGAGACCTGACTGGACAAAACCTATATTGATCAGACTCATAGAACTTCTTTTGCCTACTTTTCCATCGACACCTATAGCTAATGGTCTTCCATCTGTAAACCCAAACTCTGGCAAATGACAACTACTACATGATATCGTACTATCTACAGAAAGTATAGGGTCATAAAAAAGATGCCTACCTAATAAGGTACCTTCTTTTGTTAAAGGATTATCTTGAGGAATATACATTTGAGGAAAATGACTAGGAAGATTTAGGTCATAAGAAGAAGGACTGTAAGGAATATCTGTCAAGTCAGTACCATTTTCAGACATGTCAGATTTACAACTCGAAATCAAAATCAGTACTGAGAACACACTAAATAAAATTACTTTATAGTTCATGTCACGGATATTTTTCGATTTTTCATTATAACAAAGATTTTCACGTAAGAGTTTTTATTGAAACGTTAAAAATTCATTGGGCCATATACAAACTACATTCATTAACATTTTATAGTAAGTGCTTGTTGGCTAATAACTTTTGTAAGAATGGAGAAGCAAATATGAAATCATGAAGTACGTCACTAGTATCAGACAGCACGTCATCTTTAGTGCCAGACCAAGCTAATAGTCCTTTATCTAGCAGACATATTTTTTCACCTATCTCCATGACTGAATTCATATCATGCGTATTAATGATAGTGGTAATATTATTTTCTTTGGTGATGCTATTGATGAGTTCGTCTATAGTTATAGAAGTCTGAGGGTCTAGCCCTGAGTTGGGTTCGTCACAAAAGAGATATTTAGGATTGAGCACTATGGCACGAGCTATACCTACACGTTTTTGCATGCCACCTGATATTTCAGAAGGAAATTTTTTATTGTTTCCAGTAAGGGAGACTCTGTCTAAGCAATAATCTACGCGGTCTTGCTTTTCTTTGAGAGACATGTTAGTAAACATATCTAGAGGAAAGCGGATATTTTCTTCAATGGACATAGAATCAAATAAGGCATTTCCTTGAAAAAGCATTCCTACCTCCATTCTTATTTTTCGCAATGTGATTTTGTCCGCTTGGGTCAGATTGACATTCCCATAAAAGATTTCACCAGAGGAAGGGGCAAAGAGACCAACTAATATCTTTAATAAAACAGTCTTGCCAGATCCTGATTTTCCGATGACTAAATTAGTCTTGCCAGCATCAAAAGTAAAGTCGATTCCTTTAAGTACAGACGTCTGTCCAAATGATTTAAATATTTTTGAAGCTCTTATCATATTAATTAAGCTGTTAAAATTAAAGCGATGACATAATCTGCAACAAGAATCAAAATATTGCTGTAAACAACGGCCCTAGTGCTCGCAGCACCTAGTTCAATACTACCACCTTTTACAAAATAACCTTGAAAACAAGAAACACTCGTCAATATGTATGCAAAAGTAAAAGCTTTTACAAACATCATGTAAACGTGGTATGGATCGAAAAACGACCGCACACCTTTAATAAACTCAGCAGCGGAAAATAACCCAAATGGTACACTTGCGATATAAGCGCCCATTATACTGAACATAGCTGCAGCACACACAAGTATAGGAATCATCGTTACAGAGGCAAAAAGTTTGGGTAATACCAGATATGCAGATGTATTGACCCCCATGATTTCCATCGCATCTATATGTTCTTTTTGTCGCATACCACCTATTTCAGCGGCCATATTACTACCTACTTTTCCAGCTAGTACTAAACATGTGATAGTAGGCGCCAACTCTATTATGGTCATGTCTCGCACTATATAACCGATGTAATAGTTAGGTATCATAGTACCACTCATCTGATAATAAAATTGGATTGCCGTAACAGCACCGATAAACAAAGAAATAAGAAAAACTATGGGAAGAGACCCGATACCTATATCATACATTTGCCTTACAGTCTCCTTGTAATACATGGACCATTTTTCAGGTTTTCTGTATATCTGCCCATGCCAAACAACATAAGATCCAAAATTTTCTAAAATATTTAAAGCCATTTAATAGTTTTGATTAATGATGAATGTTGATTTAACATCTAACGAATTAATTTAGAATTTTATTAACCTTATTTATAAAATTTTGTTTGACAAATACAATTTAAAAATAATAATATGAATGTAGTCATAACAGGAGCGTCAAAAGGAATAGGAAAAGCTATGGTTGAGAAATTTGTATCAAAAGGCCATGATGTGGCACTATGTGCAAGAAATATATCAGATATGGAAGTATTAAAAGTGGACTTGATAAGTAAATATCCCCAAGCTACCATACATTTATTTACAGCGGATGTTAGCCAAAGAAAAGATGTAGATGCTTTTGCTCAGTTTTGTAAAGAAAAATTTGACGTCATTGATGTTTTAATAAATAACGCTGGTGTATTTGTACCTGGGAAAACTTCCGAAGAAGAGGAAGGTATGCTAGAGCTTATGATAAACACTAATCTTTATAGTGCTTACCACCTCACTAGATCATTACTACCAAAAATGTTACAGTCCGTCAAGCCTCATATATTTAATATGTGTAGTGTGGCAAGTGTGATAGCCTACCCAAACGGGGGCTCATACAGTATTTCCAAATTTGCGCTTTATGGATTTACTAAAGTTCTCAGACAAGAATTGTTGGAGACTAAAATAAGAGTATCAGCGATATTGCCTGGTGCTACTTGGTCACATTCTTGGAGTGGTGTGGATTTGCCACAAGAAAGAC
The DNA here is from genome assembly GCA_036782555.1 of Saprospiraceae bacterium. Classification (GTDB taxonomy): domain Bacteria; phylum Bacteroidota; class Bacteroidia; order Chitinophagales; family Saprospiraceae; genus OLB9. The sequence continues at coordinate 3,934 of DAIPYV010000058.1, read as the reverse complement.
TGATGCAAGCCGAAGACATAGCCGAAATTATATACAGCAGCTATAATCTCAATTCTAATGCAGTGGTGGAAGAAATAATAATTAGACCACTGCACGGAGACCTATAAAAATATTACGAGTACGAGAGTCATTAAGCACAAAGCATTAATAATGTCGTCTAATGATATTTTTTGAGGAGGCAAAACTAATTTTTTCATAATATATTTTTAATGTTTTTGTATTCCGAGACAAAAATAAGATGTTTTTTTTTCTAATACATATAATATATGTTATATATATGTTAAGTTTATTTTTTGTCTCAATTAAGATTAACATATTAATAAAATGTATTATCTTTGCGTTTTTTAATTTTTAATTAAGTAATGAATAAAGAAAGACAATTAACTGTTTATAATAGTCTTACACGTCAGAAAGAAGTTTTTAAGCCTATTGCCAAAGGGTACATAGGTATGTATGTATGTGGTCCTACAGTGTACAGTGATGTTCATTTAGGTAATTGTAGGACCTTTACCAGTTTTGATGTCATTTATAGATATTTATTGTTTTTAGGATATAAAGTGAGGTATGTCAGAAATATTACAGATGTAGGACACCTCCTTGATGATGGAGAAGATAGAATGTCAAAGGGAGCTAAACTTAACAATCTCGAACCGATGGAAGTGGCTCAAAAGTACTCCAATGGGTTTCATGATATGATGCGCATCTTCAATAATTTGGCACCATCTATTGAGCCGCGTGCTACAGGACATATTCCTGAACAGATTACTATGGTGCAACAAATATTGGACAATGGGTTTGCATACATTAGAAACGGCTCTGTATATTTTGACACATTAAAATTTGCTGAAGAAACTGGCGAATATGGTAAGCTGTCTGGAAGAATAATAGATGATTTATTAGCGGAGTCCCGAGATAACCTAAAGAATCAAGATGAAAAAAACCATCCATCGGATTTTGCTATTTGGATGAAAGCTTCCGATGAACACTTGATGAAATGGGATTCACCCTGGTCTTTAGGTTTTCCCGGATGGCACCTTGAGTGTAGTGCTATGAGTACAAAGTATCTGGGACAAAGATTTGATATCCATGGAGGAGGCAATGATTTAAAATTTCCTCATCATGAAAATGAAGTAGCACAAAATATGGGTTCTTGTGGTTGCCAACCAGCTAATTATTGGTTGCATACCAATATGCTTTTGATGAATGGCAAAAAAATGTCCAAAAGTGATGGGAATACTATTTCTCCAGTGGAACTATTTACAGGGGACAGCCCACACGTATCAAAGGGTTATAGTCCTATGGTGGTACGCTTTTTTATGCTACAATCTCATTATCGCTCCACTAATGACCTAACTGATGAGGCACTACTAGCCGCTGAAAAAGGATTTAAAAGATTAATGGAAGCCTTCAAAGGATTGAAATCATTGTCATCAAGTCAGCAACAAGAAGGCGTTTTAGACTCTAAGATTAATAATTTAATTGATGGTATATTTTGTGACATGGATGATGATTTTAACACACCTAAGGCTTTGGCAGGTATGTTTGAGTTGGTGACAATAATCAATAGTCTTAAAGATGGGAAAATAGCTATCGGTGAGATATCCGCTTTGGCATTAGAAAATTTAAAAAAACAGTTTTCAGTTGTTATTTTTGATATCTTTGGCTTGATGGATGAAGCTGAGTCAAATGCGGGTCCTGTTGATGGCCTGATGCAGTTGGTCATAGAGCTAAGGCAGTCGGCTCGCGAAAACAAAGATTGGCCCACATCTGACAAAATACGAGATGCCCTAAATGAGCTGAATATTTTAATAAAAGATGGAAAAGAGGGGACAAATTGGTCCTATAAATAGAATTTTTAAAACATTTTAAATAAATAGTGAAGATGAAAAATCTTATAGTGTTTTTTTTAATAACTTTTGCTAGTTACGTTTCATTTGGTCAGGCTAAAGCCAATTGGACCTTGATTCACGAGAATACCGCAACTTGGTGCTCAATATGTGGTGGTTGGGGTTGGAACTTTAAAGAACAAATTTTAAATGAGTTTGATAATGAACCAGTCATATTCATGGCTGTGCATCAAAGTACTACTAGTGCTTTATCTAGTCCTGATGCAGTCACTTTTAGCAATAATTTTGGTGGCTCTGGTCAGCCACGTTTTTTTGTTGATGGTGTGGATATTAGAGCTAATAACAGCAATAGAGATCAAAAATTAATGGAAACTCAATGGGAAGTAGAGTTCAAAAGCAGTTTAGAGGTTCTGGCCGGGGTCGAATTAAATTCCACTTTTGATATTTTTACAAAAGAATTAAGCGTAAGTGCCGAAGTTGAGTTTTACACAGATGTAGAAGATGGTAATTATTATTTAGGACTTTATTTGGTTGAAGACGTGATGAATATTCAAGCCAATAGACCAGGTGTTCAATTACACAAAAACGTATTGCGACAAAGTTTTCTTCCTCAGGTATTTGAAAATGAAATAGTCAAAGGTGGTGCCACAGCGGGTTCAAAATTTAGTTTCGAAGGCAAAATCGAGAATCTGAACAGTGCTCCTGAAAATTACCAAGTGGTTGCTATCATATGGTCAAAACCTCCAGATAATAGATATTTGTTGTTTAATGCCAATGTAGATAAACCTGAAGTTATAAATACATCATCTTCTAAAGATGAAAAAAATATTTCGTTTCAGTCCTATCAGTCTGAAAGTGGCGATGTAGTTATAAGATTAGATGATTCTTTTTCAGGAGAAGGCAAAGTATCTATAACTGATGTCTCTGGAAAAATATTGGTGACTAAGGACATTAGTAGTGGTTTATCAACTCATGTCATTTCACCTATCTACACTTCAGGCATTCATTTTGTGACACTACAGCAGGGAATAAAAACCCGAACAGAAAAAATATTTTTATATTAATAATAGTCGGTTTGTATTAGATTTTTTTGAGACAAATCTTTTAATTTAACAAGCTGTAGTCTAAGATTACAGCTTGTTTCTTTTTAATAAATCGATGTATATTAAAGTAATAAATTTCGATATCACATTAGCTAATTAATCATTATAAATACATACACTGTCGAATTTTTATTTATGGTTTATTTTTATGTATATAAATATTCAGTGGCAAACTCATGAATTTTTATATCATATACTCCACTTTACCCTCAATTTCAAATAGTAAATAATGTCTAAACTTCCTTCCCATTATCAGTTTGTTGACTTGTCAGATTATGGAAGATTTCCCGCTCAGAAATTGGCCTTATCACTCAAGCAATCTAGAGTGACGCCTATTCATGTAACAACCTCATTCATTTTTGCTGGATTGTTAGCCATTTTAAGTATAGTTCAGGGATATTATATTTGGGCAGCATTTTTTTTGATTCTAAAATCAATATTAGATGCAGCTGATGGAGAATTATCAAGAGTCAAGCAAACACCTTCTTATGTAGGCCGTTACTATGATTCGATAGCCGACATTATACTCAATTTTTTATTCCTATACACTATAAGTCATATTACAAACACAAGTTTAATTATAACATTTTTTGCCTTTATGTGTATGCAGCTTCAAGGTACACTTTATAATTATTATTATGTCATACTAAGGAATAAAGTTAATGGAGATTCTACAAGTAGAATTTTTGAAGATCAAGCTCCGATAGCTCTGAAAGGGGAGACTCAAAGAGAAGTAAATATATTTTATCATATATATAATGTCCTTTATATTAGTTTTGATAAAATAATTTACTGGTTAGACAAAAACGCGATGTACGGAAAGCCCTTTCCCTCATGGTTTATGACTTTATTGTCATCGTTTGGTTTGGGTTTTCAGCTTCTCATCATGGCTATCCTTTTAGTACTACAGCTAGATCATATTATCATCCCGTTTTTTATATTTTATTCGGCATTTATATTTGTATTTATTGGAATCAGGAGGTT
>DAIPYV010000057.1:0-18311 GCA_036782555.1 Saprospiraceae bacterium | reverse complement strand
AAAAGGTTTGTATTTAATAATAAAATCATTGAACACATATAAAATTTTAATAAATTATAAAATATTTTAATGCATTGTTTGTTTTATATCAATAAATATATCTATATTTGCGTCATTAATATGTTTTATTATTAAATCAAGGGTCATGAATAGGAATATTTTTCTAGTATTATCAATGATAATGCTACTTGTTAGCTCATGGAGTTATGGGCAAAAAGATTTAAAAAGAGCTGAAATTCAAGCACTTTCGAAAGAGTATGATAAAGCTATAAAAAGTTATGAGACGCATCTTCAAAAATATCCTAATGATATAGATGCTATGGTGAAATTGGCTGAAACTTATCGCTCTAATGGACAATTGGTGCAAGCTCACCTTTGGTATCAAGCCATACCGGAATCTTTGGATATGAGTCCTTTAGTCTATAAAATGCACGGCGATTTACTTAAAAACATGTTTAGATATGAAGATGCTCTGATAAAGTACCAAATTTATGCAGAGTATGACAAAGTAAATGGTCAAAAACTCATTGAGGGTATAAATTTTGCAAAAAATCAAATGTCATTAGATCCGCTATATGAAACGGAAGATTTATCATTGAACAGCAAAGTTTCTGATTTCGGTTTAAGTTTCTACAAAGGATTTCCGGTTTATTCGTCTTTTAGACAAGATATTATGATGACTGAAGTAGAGAGAGAGATGAATTCTAATCTTGATGCACATAAAACTATCATTTATAATCCAGCTAAAAACAAATCAAATTATCTAAAAAATCATAAAGGTAAGATAACAAATACAGGACCAATTTCTTTTACGGAAGATAATAAAAAATGTGCATATTTGGAAGCTGATATCCAAGACAATAATAATATTATAAATGGAATAAAGTCTTCAGTTTTGTATTTAGCTGAAGTGGATGAAATGGGGAATATTACATCATCAGTGCCTTTTGAATACAATGAAATAGGCTCTTCTATAGTTTCAGCCCACCTCGCTTATAATGGATCAGTTTTGTACTTTTCTTCTGATAGACAAGGCGGTTTTGGGGGATTTGATATATATGTAAGTTACTTAAATAATGGAAGGTGGTCACTTCCTGAGAATTTAGGAAGTACTGTAAATACCATAGGTAATGAAGTTTCACCATTTTATGAAGATGGTAAGCTTTATTTTTCATCTAATGAGCACATGGGCTTAGGCGGCTATGATATTTATTCCATAAAAGTCAATAATGGTTTATGGGAACAGCCAATTAATTTAGGTCGGGGTATTAACTCACCTGCAGATGAATATTTTCCATGTATCAATTTGAGTGGCGAATTTTTTTATACATCCAATAAACTTGGAGGACAAGGTGGTAATGATATATACATCGCCATAGAAATAGATCATGAAGATGAAAGTTTAATGCTTGCGGATAATAATTCAATGAAGATGGAGGAGCTTGATGTACCGGAAGCAGTTTCATTAGAGGCTATGGCATTGGAGATTGAAAAGCATGTCGTATCTGAGGATAAAATCAATGATGTACAAGAGGTCGCTTTTAGACTTCCAGATTTTGATTCTAGAAAAGTGGGCATTATATCTGATGAAGAATTAGATTTGTCTAATGCTCATAGGGTAGCTTTGGATGAATTTATATTAGAAAATACAGAAGTCTATTTTATTCAATTGGCATCCATCTCTGAATTACGACCTAATTTTGAGAAATTTTCATCTCTTTTAAGATATGGAAATATCTACAAAATGAGTGTTAATAGATCTATTAAGGTAAGATTGGGCTATTATAGTGATAGAAAAGAGGCTGAGGATGTATTAAGAAAAGTAAGAGAAAGTGGATATAAGGATGCCTTTCTAACTGTTGAGATGTTAAATACTGCTCAGATGGAATTGGTATTGGCTGGGAAGGACTCACAGAGTTTTACAGATAGAGGAAATTTTAATACAAAAAATGACAATGTTCGTAAAGAATATTATGAAACAAACAAGTACAAGGTAAGGTTGGCTTCATATGAAGATCCTATATGGTTTGATGTAAATAAAGTTAAAGATTTAGGAAGGGTAGAACAATGGACTAAGGGTAACTGGACAATATTTATTTTGGCGGGCTTTACTTCATTAGAAGAAGCTAAAAAAGCCCAAATTCAAGCTAGTAATAGAGGTTTTATGACTGCGGAGGTAGTCATAGATAATGGAGGCATATTAGAAAGATTGAAACAAAATTAAATCGCTTTATTGGCTATAGAAAGGTTATTCGTAAATTCGAATGACTTTTTTTTTGAAGTATATTAATCCTTACTCAGCTCAAGTTTGAGTTGGCTTATTCGTTGCTTTATCGCTTTTACTTTATCAATAAGTTTTTGATGAGATTTAACATCAGATTTTATAGCTGTTAATTCTTTTCGAGCGCCATTTATAGTATATCCTTTCTCCTTGACTAAAAGGTAGATATCATTGATTTGTTCTATGTCTTTTAAAGTAAATTTTCTATCCCCTTTACTGTTTTTTCCAGGTTTAAGCTGAGGAAATTCAGCATCCCAATATCTGATAACTGATGGTGCCACATTGAACATGGCCGCCACTTCACCTATATTATAATAAAGTTTTGTCAGTTCTGGAAGATTCATCTCTTATGTTTTCGATAATGGTAACAAGAAATCCTATGAATATGTTGAGTCTCTCTCAGTTTAATTCTGTTTTCTCAAAAGATAACAATTAAGTATCCATAGCGACACTTTGCATTAGTTTTGACCTCAATAAAATATAAGTGTATTTATGGAGACACCTTAATATGAATAATACCCTATATCTTTGTTTTAATATAGAAGTAATTTCAATTATTAAATCTTTAAATATATGTATTATGAAAACATTTTTTTACTTTTTTACGAGTTTGGTAACATTGGTTTTTCAACCTCATTTACAAGAATCAAAATCTCTTTGTACTATTGAAGGAAGAGTTGTAGACAAGGATTCCGGTGAGCCTATTATATTTGGACCTGTAGTCCTTTATAGAAATGAAGTACTCATCACAGGAACTGAAACGGATGTCGATGGATATTATAAAATAACTGATTTTCAACCTGGCACTTATGATATGGAGGCGAGCTATGTGGGCTATAATCCGCTAACGATCAAAGGTTTAGAGATAAGGCCGGGTAGAACAATCAGAGTCAATTTTGACATTGATTCTGATAGTGTATTTATGGGGAATGTAGAAATTATACATTGCCATGGGAAATTAATAGAAATAGATAACACCACAATTGGCTCCAAGGTGACTGCAGAAAAAATCACAAATTTGCCGACAAAACAAATTAATAGTAATTACACTCACAAAGCGGGCATGTACATAAGACAAGGAGAAGATATCACTGTAACTAGTGGAAGAAGTGATGAAACTGTATACTATTTGAATGGTGTTGCTATCAAGGGTGAAATGATACCTCAAATGCTCCATGATACATTATTAGGAGGTTTAGAGTCACAATATGAGAATATTAAAGAAACTGAAAAGTCAAAAGACAATAAATATTAACTAAAAACCCTTAATTAAGGCTATAGAAACACTTAGAATCAGTGATTTAAATTGGGTTAAATTTTGAAGAAAAAGTCAATAGTAGAGTTCTTTTTTAATGTGTTTGAAAATATAGATTTATTTAATAATGAATACCTAACATCTTTACAAAAAACAATCTTGGATGCTAAGATTAATTGGGTGATTTTGTATATCAAGTGCTACCAAAAAGTCGGGAACACTTTTTTTGATTTTGATAAGAAAATCTTAAACTCTTTTGCAGTATTCTTATAATGTTTTGAATTTATGTATCTTTGCGATTTAATAAAGCATTTTAGAATATGAAGTTGAATATACTGAGCACAATAATTTTATTTTTTTTGGTGGTCTCCTCCTCGGTAGAAGCACAAACGAGACGATTACCCAAAAAGCCAGAAAAGAATGCAAAGATTGAAACAGTCAGCATTGTAGATAATATTACAGGTGATATTTTAATGGGAAATATAGGCTTTTTTAATGGATTGTTTCTTTCTACAAAAGCTAATGTGGGTTACAAACTAATAGATAGAGTTGCGGTAGGTGGAGGAATAAAAATATTTTACAATGAAGTTCAGATTAGTGGTCGGCCCAATCCCAAAGTCTTTGACTATTCACCTTTTTTGTATAGTCGCATAAAGGTAGCTGGCGGTTTTTTCATACAAGGCGAATACGCTTTTAACTCCTATGGCAAAGATGCGGATAGAATTTTTAATTTAAATCGTGACCCAGTACTTCGAACTCAAGTCAATTCTCCATTAGCGGGAGTGGGGTATTTAAGTGGTTATGGTCAATGGACCTTTGGATTGCAGGTACTCTATATTTTTGATGAAGTGGCACGAGACATTCAAGGCAGCATTGTAGAATATTGGGTGGGAGCCTCATATAATTTTTAGAAACATTATGGTAAAGATAGGGAATATTGAAATTGGGGAATTTCCGCTCCTTTTGGCACCGATGGAAGATGTCAGCGATCCTCCTTTTAGGGCTGTGTGCAAAGAACAAGGAGCTGACTTGATGTACACAGAATTTATATCTGTAGAGGGTCTCATCCGTGACGCTGACAAAAGCGTACAAAAGCTAGATATTTATGACTATGAGAGACCTATTGGTATTCAGATTTTTGGTGCAGAATTGGATTCTATGGTGCGAGCAGCAGCCATTGTGGAAGAGGCACAACCAGAAATCTTAGACATCAATTTTGGATGCCCTGTCAATAAGGTAGTTTGTAAAATGGCTGGTGCGGGTATCTTGAGAGATATTCCCAAAATGGTGCAATTGACAGAACATATCGTAAAGTCCACAAACCTTCCTGTGACAGTAAAGACCCGTTTAGGGTGGGATGAAAATACAAAATATATAGTTGAGGTAGCTGAAAGACTACAAGATGTAGGTATAAAGGCTCTTTCTATACATGGCCGCACACGTCAACAAATGTATAAAGGAGAGGCTGACTGGACTCTTATAAGTGAAGTCAAGAACAATCCTCGTATACACATCCCGATATTTGGCAATGGAGATATCGATAGCCCTCAGAAAGCTTTAGAATATAAAAACAAATATGGAGTGGACGGCATCATGATAGGAAGAGCCAGCATAGGTCACCCATGGATATTTAGAGAAATAAAAGCGTATCTCAAAGATGGGACAATAATCGATCCGCCTACATTGGACGAAAGAATAGATGCTGTAACGAAACATTTAATGAGAGGTATCGAGTGGAAGGGTGAAAAATTAGGCATTGTTGAAATGCGACGTCACTATACGAACTATTTCAAGGGGTTTCCAGGTATAAAAGAATTCAGAGCTAGATTGGTCACAACAGATAGTACATCAGAAATATTGGGTATTTTTGAGGAAATAAAAGAAACCTACGATGAATATGTTTTGTCGCCTATATAAAATTGCTTCCTAAAGTAATACCTCAAAAAATGATTGATTAATACATGATTTTTCAAATAAAAGACGAAGAAAGATATCTTTTTAATCTGATTCAGAAATCAGCTGAAGAGATAAATGCACCTGTTTATTTAGTAGGTGGTTTTGTGCGAGATAGATTAATGTCTCGACCGTCCAAGGATATCGATATAGTGTGCGTTGGAGACGGAATAGAACTTGCTGAAAAAATTGCAAGTAAAATCAAGCCCACCCCTTATGTTTCTGTGTTTAAAAGATTTGGTACGGCTATGCTCAGGCACCACGATGTAGAATTAGAATTTGTAGGTGCTCGTAAGGAGTCTTATTCTCCAGATTCCCGCAAACCTTCAGTAGCTATAGGCACTTTAGAAGATGACCAAAACAGAAGAGATTTTACAATAAATGCTTTAGCCATTAGTCTAAACCAAGAAGACTATGGACATATCATTGATTCATTTAATGGGTTGAGAGACATAGAAGAAAAAATCTTACGCACGCCAATGGATCCTGACAAAACATTTGCTGATGATCCTCTAAGAATGATGCGTGCAATTAGATTTGCTAATCAGTTAGGTTTTATAATTGATTCCGAAACTTTGGAGTCAATCATAAAAAATAGCCATAGAATTCAAATAGTTTCTAAAGAAAGGATTTCTATTGAATTAGATAAAATAATGTGTACTGAAAGACCTTCTGTAGGTTTTAAATTGCTATTTAATACAGGACTACTTCACTATATCTTGCCGGAAGTGGTGGCCCTACAAGGCGTAGAAGTCCGCGAGAATATAGGTCATAAAGATAATTTTTATCATACCCTCGAGGTATTAGATAATATTTGTAAAGATACAGATAATGTTTGGTTGCGTTGGGCGGCGCTTTTTCATGATATAGCTAAGCCGCCGACTAAGAGGTTTGATCCTAATATCGGTTGGACATTTCATGGTCACGAGACCTTAGGGGCGGCCATGGTGCCTCGTATATTCAAAAAGCTACGTTTGCCGCAAGACCAAAAGATGAGATATGTTCAGAAATTGGTTAGCTTACACCTCAGGCCGATAGCCTTAACCAACGAAAAGGTCACGGACTCCGCTGTGCGCCGTCTTTTGTTTGATGCTGGCGATGACATCGAAGATTTGATGACACTTTGTAAAGCTGATATCACATCCAAAAATGAAGGGAAAGTAGCTAGATACAAAAACAACTACGCTCAACTCATAGAAAAAATTAAAGAAATAGAAGAAAAAGATCATTTAAGAAATTGGCAGCCACCGATTTCAGGTGAGGATATTATGGATTTCTTTGGAATACCCCCTGGACGAGAAGTAGGGATTATCAAAACATCCATAAGAGAGGCTATTTTGGACGGTATGTTGGCTAATGATAAAGAAGAAGCGATAAAGTTTATGAAAGCTAAGGGCGAGGAAATGGGTTTGATAGCTATTTAGTTTGCATTCATGACCAATTGTATCAGGCTTTTTGTATTGTAAGTTCAATTGGCTGAGTTCTGTTTTATACAGCTTTTTGGAGTTACATTTAAAATATACAATAAAATGTCATTTTTTGTCTGTTTAATGAAAATAATTGATATTTTTGACTCATAAAACTATCAAAAATGTATTTAGTAATAAAAAGTCTATTTTATTCTTTGATTATATTTATAATCATCACTTTCATTTTTGCTTGTACTAAAAATGAAAATGAAGCAGTATCAAAAGAAATATATCCATGTGATAGAGATCACATCCTTTTTGATAGACCTTTATGGAGTAAAGAGTTATCACCTACTTCATTTAGATTAGATGATATTGTAGATAACCAAGATTATATTGTCGTTGAAATCCATTTAGGATATTATATTATAAGTAAAAAAGATGGAGAATTCAGGGTATTGAGACCACCAATTTTTAGCTATAGAGAGACGATGATAAATGATTATAGTATCTTTTTTTCTGAAACACACACTGCTTTTAATGATTCTAGACCTCCATTATACGGTTTTATAGCCTATGATTTGTTGACTTTAGAGCCCAAAGAACTTAAACCAGAATATTTTTTAAATTTAGGGGTCGAAAGTATTGTTAGTTTTTATATTTTTGCGAATGAGTATTATATATTTTGTAAAATGTTGGATGGAGATGACGGTTTATTAAAGTATGATGATATAGCCCATGAATTTAAAATTTTACATAGGAGAAAAGGAGAAAGGGGTCGTGGAATTGCTGTTTTTAGAAAATCAGATGCTAGTTTATATATATTATATTTAGATTATTATCATAGGGGAGAAGACAATCCACGTTTAAGATGTTATGCTGTAGAAAATGCTGATGAGTTAGATTATGAAATTGAAATAGACAAGTTTGATAAATCATCTTTAGGTGTTTTATATTTTTTGGATTTTCCTGAATTGTTTTATTTAACAACAACTGGGATGGGAATCATAAATTATAGGTCAAAATCAAATAACGATGATTATACATCCACATTTTTTGATTATGAAACAGGTAAAATTTTATACCATGAAGATGGCCGTGCATTTCCTCTTAATGAGCATATGTCACTAATGATGACTAAAGATCCCGAAGAGCCTCGTTTTGTTAATATACAAAAGATATTTAATCACTTTACTAGAGAAAAAGTTATATATATGAAGACCAGATGGTTAGATCATGGTAGAGGTTGGGCAAGAATTTATAAAGATAATTATTTTATTTCTAATAATTTTGGTAGTGAAATAGTAGATATTGAAACTGGATGTGGCATAGGTACTATTGATTATAATTTTTCAGGCCCTTTATATATTTTAAATGATAATAAAAGTTTTATCTCAATTAATTTTAGAAAAATTAATATGTTTAAAATACCATTTTAAAATGAAGATATTATATTTCTTAACGTTTATTGCTTTTTGGTTATCTTGGCAACAAAGTTTTGCCCAAAACTGGGAAATAGCTGCAAGTAGAGGGTTTAAACGCCAATATGCGAGCGCCACATTTATAAACGGACAGAATTTAAAAGAAGATGAATATGGTTATAAAAGGTATAAAATTAATTATCAAACGCAAAATTCTACAAGATTAAACTTTAAAAGAAAGTTTAATCTTGTAGATGATAAATGGTATATAGGAGGTACTATTGGACACCAAAATTCACATTACAAAGCTGATATTTTTATATATTCTTTTCCTGAACAAGATATTATTGTGTCTGGTTTACGTGAAGAAAAATTTTACATCGAAGATTTTGAAATTGTTCATGATAGGTACCTTTTTGGACTATTTATAGAAAGAGAAATGACGTCTTTTCTCAGTATTTACACAGGTGGTGGAGCAGCCTTGAATAAGCACAGGTTTGTTGATGGGTTGCTTACTTCCTCGTTCCATTTATTTGAAAGAGATGTTACTAAAATTAAATTAAACAACACATCAAATTTGTTTTTGTACACGGGTATCAATTTAAATGTGCCTATATACAAAGGACTTCACACTCATTTACTTTTAGAGTTTGCACGACAGTTTGAAGATGTGGTAATTAAGGACTTTTTTAGAGTCAAACATTTAAATTTTGTATACGAAGCAGGTATTTCTTATAAGTTTTAGCCATTATTAAATCCGATACCTTTTTTAGGCGCTTCATTGGAATTAATAGCATTCACTACTTTTTGTATATCCTCTGCCAGTATAAGGTTGGCTTTTGTATTGGTTTTACCTTCGTTAATAGCATCTGCACATCTCAGGTTTTGCTCTTTTATGATTTCTGATACTACTTGGCGCATATTCCGCGCATTACCAAAAAATTTATCTCTTTGATTATAAATTTTTAATACGTAATCATTTAATATTTTAGATGCTTTGGCGTGAAGTTTATAGCCTTCTGATAGCACCATATTTGTGGCTATTTCTGTCAATTCATCAAAAGAATAATCTTCAAAAATGATGGTTTTATCAAATCTTGATTTTAGACCTGGATTGGCCTTTAGAAAGGTTTCCATATTGTCGGGATACCCTGCAACAATAACGAAAAATTTACCTCTATCATCTTCCATTCTTTTGAGTAATGTCTGTATGGCTTCATGGCCAAAGTCGCCTTGCGAACCATTAGATTGGCTTAATGCGTAGGCCTCATCAATAAATAAAACACCTCCAATCGATTTGTCTATTTTCTCGTTGGTTTTTATTGCTGTTTGTCCTACAAAACCAGCAATGAGTCCCTGACGGTCTGTCTCAACCAAATGGCCTCTTTCCAATATGCCCAATGCCTTATATATTTTGGCCAAGATTCTGGCTATCGTAGTTTTACCAGTACCGGGATTGCCTACTAAAACAGTGTGAAGTGAAAATTTTTCTAAAACTTGTTTATTGGTTTTTCTATAAAACTTAACTATATTTGTAGTCTCTAGAATTTGTTTTTTTACAGAATCGATTCCTGTGAGTTTGTTTAATTCGTCAAGGGCTTCCTCCAAGAGAGCGTTATCAATAGGAATATTGGGGTTGTCAATTGATTTTTTAGGATATAATTTGGCCATGTCAGAAACCAGAATTTCTGATAATTCTGATTTTTTTAACTGAGTAGGAGACTTTCGAGACATAATTCGCAAGCCTAAATTCATTTTAGCCTTATCTAACAGATCCACAATATATCTAGCATTGCCAAAAGTATTATCTCTATTTCTGAAAGCCTGAATGATGATGTCTTTAAGTATTTCAAAGCTTTCATCAGAGAAGGTGATTTGTTTTTCTTCTGCCTTTATTTTTGCTATTTCTATCAAATCTTGTGGAAGATAGTCATTGAAATCAAAGTAGTGTTTAAATCGAGACTTTAATCCAGGATTGGATTGTATAAATTGGTTCATTTCATTTGGATAACTAGCTACAATAACAGCAAAATTATTTTTGGAGGATGACATTTCTTTGACCAAAATCTCAATCACTTCTCTACCAAAATCTTTAGAGTCATCCTTAGAGCGCGCCAGTGAATAGGCCTCATCAATAAATAAGATACCACCTTTGGCTTTTTCGATGATTTCTTTGACTTTTGGGGCGGTTTGGCCGATATATTCTCCTACTAAATCTACTCTATCTGCTTCGATGACATGGCCGGAAGATAGTAATCCCATTTTTTTATAAAGTAAACCCATCATCTGGGCTACGGTAGTTTTACCCGTTCCAGGGTTGCCCATAAATACAGCATTGATATTAATGGTATCTTTTTCCTCAAAACCCTTGTCTTTGCGCAGTTTTAAAAACTGTAGGTACTGAGCATGTTGAGATACTTTCTCCTTGATTTCTTTAAGCCCCACAAGATTATTGAGTTTATTGAATACTTCTTCATAAGTTAAATCTTCAATATCTTCTAAAGGAGCGAAATTGTCAGAAAATGGTACAATAATAGGTAAGTCACCTTCAACAAATTCTTGACCTACTTCAAAGGTTACGGAAGCTAAGACTTGGTCTAAGCATACTACATCAGCTGAATAATTGCCTGCCATCCACGAACCTTTGGTATTAGAGCCCCAGCCAGCTGAGAGTCTGATGATGTTGTCATTGGGTTTGATGGACTGTAATCTTACGACCTGACCTTTGAGTTCTTTACTCGAGTTGAAAAATTTGACAAAAATCTCCGAATACCATTCTACATCTTTTTTGAGGTTTTGAAGCTCTAGCTCCAGATAAATATAGCGAGTTTCTTCTGCAGAAAACTTTTTTAGATAGACTCTTACTCCATGTAATATATCGTCATTTGCACCTTCATAAAGTTTTAAGCTTTTGAACTGGATGTGGTTTTCAAACAGATTTAAGTCTGACTGATGGCCCATGTCTTCAATATAAAAATATTTTGTACCGACTAATTCTCCATTGATATACACATCCCAATAATAGGAACCTTTTTTCCAAAATGAGCCCGAATTTTTATTGCCCCAACCCTCTCGTATGAAAATTAAAGGATCGTATTTGTTGATTTTTTTCTTAAAATCAAGTGCGCATATTTTTTTAGGTGTTGTTTTTGTGATTTGAAAACAGTTAAGTTGGATTTGTGCATCCCATACCGAATCGTCAAATAGCTTGTTGAAAAAAGAAACTTCCACATAGATGTAAGCTGTTTGATTTTTATCAAAAACTTGCCTGTATTTTTTGTTATTTTCAGCCAACCATTCGGTAGAGGAGTAAATCCTAATTTCCTTGAATTTGAAATTTTTAGCTTGATTAATTGATTCAGAGCTTTTCATAAATTAAGTTTTTAGGAAAATAAGCCAATTACTTATTCGAGATGCTAAGTTACAACTTAATTTTTTAAAATAAGATTAAATCGGATAACTTTAACTAAACGTTTTATATTGATTTATCCAATTGATACTCGTAAACTATATTAGCCAGATTAGCCATATTGTATGAAATGATGGTAATATATGTGCTGAAAAATTATTGCAGACGTATTGAATTTTTGGAAAAAGAAAGTACTAAGATAGAAAATGTACTAAAAAACTAATACCTAGATTTGACGATAAAAACTCCTCAACTGTCTATAAATTTTTAAATTTTAAGACATAAATATGTACCTTGTGACGAAATTGAAACATAAGTCAAAGTGTATGAACTCAAAAGTCATTATTGATATCAAAGAAATATCTCGGCACTACAGAATGGGTGAAGAATTGATTAAAGCATTAAAATCTATTACGCTCACTATTACAAAAAATGAATATGTCGCTCTTATGGGGCCATCAGGTTCTGGAAAATCTACATTGATGAATATGTTGGGATGCTTGGATAGCCCTACGAGTGGCTCCTACATCTTAAATGATATCGATGTGTCAGCGATGTCTGACTCTGAGCTGGCAGAAGTACGAAATAAAGAAATAGGTTTTGTATTTCAGACTTTTAACTTGCTCCCCCGATTATCAGCACTAGACAATGTGGCATTACCCTTGGTATATGCTGGAGATACTAAGGCCCAAAGAATAGAAAAGGCATCAATTGCATTGGAAAAAGTAAGCTTAAGCGATAGAATGCATCATAAACCCAATGAGCTGTCAGGTGGACAAAGACAGCGTGTAGCTATAGCTAGAGCCTTGGTAAATAGTCCTGCCATCATTTTAGCTGACGAACCTACAGGGAATTTGGATACAAAGACATCTTATGAAATAATGAAGATTTTTCAAGATATTCATCAGGCAGGCAATACAGTGATACTGGTCACTCATGAACCCGATATCGCAGAGTATGCCCATAGAATTATAAGATTACGTGATGGCTTAGTAGAGTCAGATGAGCTAAATCCACGTGTCAAAAAACTGTGACGGGGGTTCATGTTAACTTTTTAAGTTCTCTTTATGAAGTCTTTTTCCTGCCTTGCCAGCTAGCGTCAGGCTTGTAAATAAAAGATTTAGAATGGGTAATAATAAAGTGAAATTTTTTAACTCAACGACATTTATTCTACTAACTTAATAAATTAGATAATTTCTCAAAATTCGCAGCATCTCCGACAGATGCGCCCGAATGGAGCATTTTATATATCTCTATATTCCTCTCTTTGTTATATGGCTTACTGGTTTTATAAACTGAAAAAATGGTGGGATTAAAAAGTATTTCTTTTGACATTTCTTCCCATGTGGCAAAAGCCCTTATAGAATCTATAGCTACAAGAAAAATCTCTTTATCTTCGCATTTGAAGATTTTCATGCTTTTGCCATCAAAGTGTTCAATGTACTCGATTTGATTTAAGGATTTTTCGATGACAATGTCACTAAATAAATCGATCAATCTTTTCGCTTCATGGGGTGATAAATGTTTAGTTTTCTCCCATTGAGCACTGTCATAACCCTGCAAAATTAAAAACTTGATAAAATCATCTTTTAATAATTCTAATTCTTCGATAGTTACACTTCTATATACTGGCATGAATATCAATTAATTTATATGGCGTTAAACTTTTTATTATCGATTGAGGTTTATTGAATTATGAAGATTTTTATAAAATTAACCATTATTCTTGTTTTGGCTACACTAAGTTGTCCTTGCGAGTTGACTGGTCACAAGTTTTGCGACCATAGTCAACATTTGGTAATAAATAGCCGAGCGGATATAAGACAGTGGCGAACGAATAGTCATCAAATAAATGACAGAGAAATTAAAAATGACTCTATGGGTATAGAGTTAGACACAATTTCTAAAATTAATTAATGCTCATAATAATGTAAAAAGGGAGTATTTTCACTCATTTTGTAGAGACGAGCAATGTGAAAATGTTGAATTTGCTTACAATTCTTCTAAAATTATATCTTTATTTTGGAAATAGTTTTAAAAAGTTTACCTTTGTGCCGCTTTTCACAAAATCAAAGTGAGAAAGCCCAATAATCTATTTATTGTATATTAAAAAATTAATCTAATTTAATCAGAATGGCTTTAATAGGAAAGATAAGAAAAAACATGTGGCTCGTAGTCATCCTTTTGGCTTTGGCTTTGGCGGGGTTTATTATCATGGATATGACCAGTGGAGGTGGATCTATGGGAGGAGGCAATACGGTGGGCGTTATAGATGGTGAAAAAATAGACATGATGGATTTCCAAAGAATGGAATCTGCTCTGTATGGAGGTGGTGACACATATGCCAACAAGGCGTCACTTTGGAACTATATGATAGAAAGCACTGTCATAAATAAAATAACTGACGCTAATGGTATCAGAGTGGCTAAGGAAGAGTTGGATGAACTTATGTTTGGTACAAACTTGAGCCCTGTGGTGCAGTCTTTTTATAGAAACCCACAAACAGGGCAAATAGACAGAGAGACTTTAAACCAAGTCAAAGGCTTGATTGATAACGGACAGCCTGTTAATCCTGAATTTAAGGTAAGATTTGAGGAAATGACAAAGCAAGTTATCAAGTCTCAAAAGCAGACAAAACTGAGCAATATGGTGGCTAAAGCGCTGTATGCTCCATCGTGGTTTTCAAATGAATTGACCAAAATTAATAATGAGTCAGCGACTTTTGATTATGTGAACATCCCTTTTGATTTCATAGCTGACGATGACATAAAATTGACAGATGAGGATTATGCCAATTATATAGCAAAATATCCAAAAAAATATAGCCATAAAGAAGAAGTGAGAAATATCTCGTATATTGTGTATGATGTGGTTCCTTCAGCAAAAGATAGTGCTGATGTAAGATCTAAAATGCAAACTGTTGCAGATGGATTTGTAAATACACAAAATGACTCAACTTTCGCAGCTCAAAATAGTGGTGTAGTAAGTAACTTTTTAATGGTAGATGATTTGCCTGGATTGCTTAAAGACACTATTTCTAAGCTTTCTATAGGGACTGTTGTAGGACCTTATGCAGAGAATGGATATTATCAAGTAGCCAAGTTGGTGGATAGAAAAGTGATGGCTGACTCAGCCAAAGCATCTCACATATTACGAAGCGTAGAAGCTGGCAATCCCATACAATTAGCTCAAGCGGAAAGCTACATTGATAGTGTGAAAAATGAGATACAATCAGGAAGAATCTCTTTTTCAGATGCGGCTATGTCAAACAGTCAGGATCCAGGATCAGCTGCAAATGGAGGTGATTTAGGAGCCTTTGCGCCTGGTATGATGGTACCTGAATTCAATGATGCAGTATTCAACGGAAAGGCTGGTGAAATGTATACGGTTACCACACAGTTTGGTGTACACTTGATAAAAGTAGAAAAATTAATTTATGAGAAAAATGAGATGAGCTATAAGGTGGGCTTTGTGTCTGAGCCGATAGCTGCATCTGAAGATACTCAGTATGAGCTCAAAGAAAAGGTTTTAGCTGAACTGGAAAGTATTAAATCAATTGAGGATTTAGCAAAATTGGCATTGGGTGACAGAAAGGTACAATCAGTAGGGGGATTAAAAAAGAATGATTTTACTATAGGAGAACTGGGTTCTGGCGAAGTATCTAGAGATATCGTAAAGTGGGTTTTTGATAATGACACTAAGGCTGGGAAAGTTTCTTCAACATTGTATACCTATAGAAACGAAGCTTTTTATACTGACGGCAAACACGTTATAGTAGGACTTAATTCTATAGAAAAACCAGGCTTGGCTTCTCCAGAGTCTGTAAGACAACAGATTGAGACATTAGTGAGAAATCAAGTGAAAGGAGAAAAGATTGCGGCTCAAATAAATAGTAAAGATTTAAGCACAATAGCATCACAGTTTGGAACAGAGGTATCTGAAGCCCAAAATATTACATTTGGAAACGGTTCTTTACCTAATGGTGGTAGAGAATCAAAATTTATCGCTCAATTATTCAAATCAAGCCCAGGTAGTTTTGTTGGCCCTATTATTGGGACTTCAGGAGTTCAAGCTGGAGTACTTAAAGAAAAAATACCGGCTAATGTAGATGGAGGTGCTTTCAGTCAAGGAAGTCAAGCTACTATGAATGCCAGAATGTCTACGAGTTTTAAGCTCATTGAAGCATTGAGAAATAGCGCAAAAACCAAAGATAATAGAGCTTCTATATTCTAAGCTTTAGTTTAATAAAGTGATAAAAAAGGTGAATTGAATCTATTTCAGTTCACCTTTTTTTATTATTTTACTAAGCAACTTTATACAAAAGTAAAGCTAACTATCGTTATTATAAAAAAAATATTATTTTATGAGGTTAAACCCACTTATATACTTACTTCTTATAAGCTCTCTTTTAGCTTGCAAAAAGTCAAAAACTACATCTTATCATGAAAACGGAAATAAATACGAAGAGTATGAAACCAATGAAGAGGATGAAAAAAATGGGCTTTATATATCATATTATGAGTCTGGCAAAATGAGAGAAAAAGCATTTTATACCAATAATGAGTATAACGGAATGCGCACATTATACTATGAAAATGGTAATGTCGAGATTGAAGAGCCTTATGATACTAATGGAAAACTGAATGGAATTTATAAAAGTTATTATGAAAACGGGCAACTTTATATAGAAAAGCCATATATAAATAATGCTATAAATGGTGTCTTAAAGGGTTATTTCCCCTCAGGCCAATTAAAGGAAGAGGTCAATATCATTGATAATAATGAAAATGGTCCATTTACTGAATATCACGAAAATGGACAGATACAATGGAAAGGGACTTATCTTAATGGTGATAATGAATATGGCTTGTTGGAGGAATATGACACTACAGGTCAAATGATAAAAAGAATGAAATGTGACTCAATGGGCATATGCCGTACATTTTGGCGCCCTAAAATGCCAATGATTAATTATGATACTTTAACTATAGAAGGGTTGAATTATCTAAACTCACAAATCACTATCAAATGAGTTTTAAAGGTTTTACATTTTTGATTTTCTGCTTATATGCTTTAAATGGATATATTTTTGCCCAGATAGGAGGCCAAAAATCTTATGAGTTTTTAAATCTTCCTTCTTCGGCACGACTCACAGCATTAGGAGGATTCCTTCCATCGGTTCACGATGAGGATGTTACATTAGCTTTGGGTAATCCTGCTACACTCAACGAGCGGATGCATAATAATATTTCTTTTTCGCACAATTTTCACTTTGCAGGTGTTCAAAATGGTTATTTTGGTTATGGTCGCAGCATCAAAAAATGGGGCATTGAGTCACACTTTGGAGTTCAATACATAGATTATGGTGACTTTGTGCGAGCTGATGTATTGGGTCAGCAACAAGGAACTTTTGATGCGAGAGAAACAGCATTTCTAGTCGGTGCATCAAAAAAACTGGCGGAGCGTTTTACAATCGGGGCCAATTTAAAGAGTATTTTTAGTCGTGCAGAGCAGTACTCATCAACAGGTATTGCGATGGATGTTGGTATAAATTATGCACGCGATTCATCCCGCACCATTATAAGTTTATTGATACGTAATGTAGGAGGTGAATTGTCTACATTTTCAGATACGCGCTTTGGTACACCATTGGATGTGCAGATTGGTATCTCTAGGAGATTGAAGCATTTGCCTTTTAGATTCTCTGTTATTGCGCATCAACTACACATAGCCGATGTCAGATACGATGACCCAAATAACAGGAATAATGTTGATTTTTTTGGAGAAGAAGTTAAAGTTAACAAGTTTTCGCAAACGATGGACAACGTCTTCCGGCATCTTATTTTTAACGGGGAGATGATGCTTGGTAAAAACGAAAACTTAAGACTTAGAGCAGGGTATAACCATCTACGTCGAAGAGAGCTATCTTTAACGACGTTTAGAAGTTTAGCTGGTTTTAGTTTTGGCGTAGGGGTAAAAGTTAATGCATTTAAGATAGATTATGGAGCGGGCTATCACCATTTGGTGGGTGCTGTTAATCACTTGACTGTCAGTACTGATTTATCCAAGTTCTTTAAAAAAATCTAAGTTGAATATCTAATTTTAACTTTTTCAATAAAAATAGTATTTTTTTATAAAAAAATACTATTCTATATCTATAGAAATATTACCTTTGCGGCCTAAATTTAAAAATCAATTTTTTATATGTTAATAATTCACGTTAAAGAAGAAGAATCTATCGACAGAGCCCTAAAAAGATATAAAAGAAAATTTCAATCTGTAGGCTTAATTAAACAACTTAGAAATAGAAAGCATTTCGTTAAACCTTCAGTTGAAAGAAGAAATCAAGTATTGTCAGCCGCTTATAGACAGGCGAAGTTTGGCGATGTAAATTCATAATTGTAAGATACATCTTTAAACAGATTTAGCTAGTCTGTTAGAATATAAATTTATGGGTACTTCTCTAATTGAGAGTACCCTTTTTGAGTTTATGTTTGTTTGAACTATGATTTGAAAGTAATATAAATTTTTACTAAGCACATGACAAAAATTTAAAAATCAGATTAAATCTCTTAGTTAATCC
>DAIPYV010000056.1:0-18601 GCA_036782555.1 Saprospiraceae bacterium | reverse complement strand
CCAAACTGCTAATAGCAATAAGGGCAAAAAAGTGGTACTATGTCTTATTCGTTCTCGCAATTGAAAAAAATTATTTAAAACAGAACTTCATAACAAACTTGATTTGTTTTAGTTTAATTTACTTAAATTTTAGATGTTATTATGGTGTACCTTGAGGGGTTATTTGAGAATATTCATCATCAGAATATATTGAATACTAGCGGGACGAGCCTAGTTTGAATTGAAAGAGCTCTGACAATATGTGTGAAAAGTCACAATGTATTTGAGTTGAAAAAATATAAGCACTGCAATCGAAGTTGCATTAGAAATTGAAATAAAATATAGATGTCAATACATCATTCAGATGTTATTTCTAAAAAATATTTACTTAACTCCAAAAAAAATTATTACTTTTGCACCTCTATTAATAAAAACCAAAAAAATAACATTATGGCAAACAATGATTTTGGAAGCAAAGGTGCTTTTTTCGGAAAGTTTGTGTTGACAGTGATATTATTTATCATCTTAGTGATATGGATATATAATAAAAACTTTCATTTTCTCCCAGGTCAATAATTACCTACTTGATCTTTCCTGTAAGTATAAAATAAGTCAATGTATAAAAATAAGAAGGTAGTTGTCGTTCTACCAGCTTACAATGCTGCCCTAACTCTTCAAAAAACCTATAACGAAATACCTTTCGATATAGTTGACGAAGTCATACTATGTGATGATGCATCTAAAGATAATACTGTAGAAGTCGCTCATAACATCGGAATAAAACATGTGATAAGACATGAAAATAATAAAGGATATGGTGGCAATCAAAAATCACTTTATAATGCTGCACTAGATTTAGGTGGTGACATAGTCATCATGCTACATCCAGACTACCAGTATACACCATTATTGATACCTTCCATGGTCAATATTATAGGTGAAAGTCTTTATCCGGTGGTATTGGGTTCTAGAATATTGGGTAAAGGCGCTTTGAAAGGGGGTATGCCCTTATATAAATATATAGCCAATAGATTTTTGACGATGACTCAAAATCTTTTGGTCAATTATAAACTCTCTGAATACCATACAGGATACAGAGCTTTTTCAGCCGATGTATTGAAAAATATCTCATTTAATAAGAATTCAGATGACTTCATTTTTGATAACGAAATGTTGTCTCAAATCATCTACAAAGGATACGATATCGCTGAAGTGACTTGTCCAACAAAGTACTTTGAAGAAGCCTCTTCTATTAATTTTAAACGGAGTACGGAGTATGGCTTAGGTGTTTTAAGGGTTTCATTAGTCCACAGGCTCTGCAAATGGGGTATTGGTAAATCCAAATTGTATCAATAAATCAAGATTTTTCTTTTTAAACAGCCTCAATTATTTCTTAATAGGGATCTACATCGATGTTTATCCGCACGGATTTACATGCGGGGATTTTAAGTAGATTTTCTTTTTCATCAGAGACTATTTGTTTTATCTTTGCTACAATGTAATTATCTTTTTCAAACTTTAAAGTGATGGATTGGATATACATACCACGTATTCTAGATATAGAAGGTATAGCTGGACCTAAAACCCTTTTTTTGCCGATTTTGTGTTTTAATATTTGAGCATACTCATGAGCGGCATGAGCTACCACGTCAGATTTTTTGTGAAGCATTTCTATATGAATCATCCTATAAAAAGGAGGATATAAAAACTGTTTTCTCTCGGCTGATTCGCGCTCGTAAAATCTATCAAATAGGTGATGTATAGTTTCCGTAATGACAGGATGACCTGGCTGAAAAGTTTGGATGATGACTTTACCTTGTTTTTCTCGTCTACCTGCACGTCCTGCTACTTGGGTGAGTAATTGAAAGGCGCGTTCATTGGCTCTTAAGTCAGGATACCTCAGAAGAGTATCCGCATTCAAGACACCTACTAATGATATATTGGCAAAATCAAGACCCTTTGTGATCATCTGCGTTCCGACTAAGATATCTATTTTCTTATCTTCAAAGTCATGTATTATATTTTCAAAAGCAGCTTTTGTTTTGGCAGTGTCCCAGTCCATACGTTGTATGTTGTTTTCTGGGAAGTGTTTACCCAATAACTCTTCTATCTTTTCTGTACCAAATCCTTTTTCTTCTAATTGATGGTTGCCACACGCAGGACATTCTGTGGGCATTTTTGAGCGACTACCACAGTAATGACACCTTATCTCCCTAAAAGCTTTATGGGTGGTCATTTTGACATCACAATGGCTACATTCAGCTTGCCAACCACATAAGTGACAACTCAGTACAGGAGCATAACCCCGACGATTTTGAAAAAGTAGAACTTGTTCTTTTCGCATAAGTGCTTCTGATATGGCG
The DNA here is from genome assembly GCA_036782555.1 of Saprospiraceae bacterium. GTDB lineage: Bacteria > Bacteroidota > Bacteroidia > Chitinophagales > Saprospiraceae > OLB9. The sequence continues at coordinate 16,259 of DAIPYV010000056.1, read as the reverse complement.
GCCAATAAGTTTTGGCTGAAGACTCCATCAAATCTTTTATCTTTATATTCTTCTTTGAGGTTGACTAAATCTATTTTGGGCAGTATAGATTTTCCATGTCTTTCAGTCAGTTCTACTAAACCATATTTTTTGTTTTTTACATTGGCATAACTTTCCAAAGAGGGTGTTGCTGATCCTAAAATGATGTGAGCCTTTGCCATGTTAGCCATGTAAATAGCTGCATCGCGCGCATTGTACCTAGGGTTGGGTTCGTTTTGTTTGTAGGAGCTATCATGCTCTTCATCTACTATGATGAGTCCTAAATCGGTAAATGGCAAAAACAGACCTGAACGGGCAGATACCACCACTTTGGCGCCTATTAAGACTGCTTGCCATATTTCCACACGTTCTTGATTGTTCATGCGACTGTGATAGACCAAGATGTCTTTACCAAACGTCTTTTTCAGTCGGGCCACCATATGATTGGTCAGGGCTATCTCAGGAAGTAAATACAGAGTTTGTTGGCCTTTAGCTATTTGACTTTCTATCAAATCGGCATATATTCTTGTTTTGCCACTACCAGTAACTCCATGGAGCATGACTGTTTTATTATCACCAAAATGATGTTGAATTTCTTTTAGGGCTTTTACTTGATCTTCTGAGAGTGGAGGTAGATTTTCACCCTCTTCATCATCATCATTGTAGATACGGCTGAGTGGTTTTTTTTCCAATGTAAAAATGCCTTTTTTGGCTATGGCTTTGATAGTACCACTATCTACCCCAGATAGATTGCACACTTCTGATACTGGTATAGAAAATATCTTGCCTCTTGATATCTGAACAAATGCCAATAGGGCCTGAGTCTGTTTTTCACTTTTAGTGAGTAAATCAAAGGCATCACCAATGATTTCTGGTTGTGACCTGTAGGGATCATTGAGTGTGGCAAAAGATACTACCTTTGGCTTGTATTTTTCGATGAGCTCCTCTTTGACAGAGATGATTTTTCTATCTATGAGACTTCTTATGACTGGAAATACCGTTTTTTTATCCAAAATATCTTGAATCTGTTTGATGGTCAGTTCATTCTGTATGGATAAGGCTTCGGATATCATAAACTCATCATCAGTAAGGTCTTCTGGCAATTCTGATAGGTCATCAACATTAAATACTACACGGGTTTCACTTTCGAGTTTCAGTCCTGATGGTAAGGCTACATTCATCACTTCACCTAATGAACATAAATAATACTGTGCTATCCATTGCCAAAACTTCAATTGCATAGGAGTGACCATAGGTGCCTCATCCAGTATGGCTACGATAGGTTTAGTATTGTAAGCTAAGGACAGTTCTTCATGCATTTCCATGATGATGGCCGAGTATAATTTATTGCGCAGCGAGACTTCTACTCTCAATCCTACACAGACCAAGTGCTGCATTTCTTCAGGGACGCTGTAAGAGTAGGGTTGGGGTAGAGCCAATGGCATTACGACTGTCACAAATTTTATCGGCAATGGTGTACATTTTGTGTTAAGAGGGCAAAGATAATGAAAATTGGATTTATATGAGACATTTTTGTGACAGGGGTTGTTTATGTGGATGAAGAATTGAGGATTAAAGAGTGCCACGGTCCCGAACCATGGGAGCCTTCGTTATCAAAGCGGAAACTTAGTCCAATGACACTCTTTCACTATCTTTACTGCCGTCTAATTTCATCATTGGGATGGCGACGTAAAAATCCGAGCCTTGGCCCTCAGTGGATTCAAAATAAATGCGTCCATTAAATGACTCTATCATATTAGAAGATATTGCTAATCCGAGTCCTGTGCCGGAGCTTTTGGTTGTAAAATTGGGTGTGAAGACTTTATCTTTTTTGTCTTGAGGTATTCCTACACCATTATCGGAGATACGTATGACGGCTTCATTTCCTTGTCTGGTGAGCTCTATTGCAATATGGCCGCGTCTATCATCAGGTATGGCTTGGATGGCATTTTTGAGGAGATTATTGAGGATGCGCACCAAGTGGTTTTTATCAGCAAAGACGTAGAGGTCATCTATGGGTTCGTTCATCTTGATGTCCATGTCTTCACGCTTTCGGAAGAGATCATGGATGGTCTCTACTACTTCATTAAGGCTGACTTTTTCGTTATTGGCTTGTGGCATGGTGGCAAAATTGGAAAACTCACCAGCTATCTGACTCAAATTATCTATTTGCTCCACTAGGGTAGCAGAGATGCGCGGTATCAGTTCACTGGCTTTTTCAGGATTGTCTTTATGTGTTCGCTCCAAATATTGGATACTTAGCTTCATAGGTGTCAGTGGGTTTTTTATCTCATGAGCCACTTGTTTGGCCATTTCGCGCCAAGCTGAATCGCGTTCGGTTTTAGCCAGCAGATTGACACTTTTATCTAGCTCAAGTGTCAGGTTATTATAATCCTTGATAAGTGTACCTATCTCGTCATTAGATGACCATTCAAGTTTTTCATTGGTTTTACCCAATTTGAATTTTTTCAATTTTTCAGCTAATTGACTTAATGGTTGAGTGATACTATTAGCTATCGTGATAGCCAAAGCACCAGCCACTAAAAACAGGAAAATATATGCATTCAATATTGTACTTAAAAAATCAGTCAGTTTACTGGATGTCACTCTGCTGTTTTTATGATCTATGGCGATGTATGCCTTTGGACGTCCATCTTGAATATAGATAGGAAGATAGTCCAAAGACATGTCTTTATTTTTAGGGTAAAGTGATATTGCAGTATTGTCTTCTTTCCAAGCTGTATAAGGAATTCTTATATAGGGGTTGATATCAGATGTGGAACTGACCAATTGGCCATTTACGTCATAGAGTGAAAGGTCTTTATCATGGATGTAGGCCAAGTCTTTAAGTTTTGTATTCAAAAAAGATATGACATACTCGGGGTCAGATAGATTTTGAGTTAATGACCTTATATTATTAAAAATACTTGTTTTTTCATGTTTATATTTATTAGCATCTTGTACTTCGAGCATATTTTTGAAGTAAAAGACAGTAATGACCCCAATAATAAGAAATGTGAATAATATCAAACCAATGACAGCCAATTGTATTTTGGCTTTAAGTGAGGTGCGCGCGCCCATTTTTAAAGCTAGGCTTTCAGGGAGAAAATCGTATCGTGTATTGAGCAAAGACAAAAGCAATAATATCAATCCAGCTACTGTGAAGATAAATGAAAAAAGAGAAATAGGTTTTATAAGTCCTGATACTTTTTTCCATGAAACTATTTTATAGTTATTTTGAGGAGGACTGACCACTATAGAATAACCAGATTGAACTTTAGACACATCAGCCCAAAGGAGTAAATTATCATTGGATATCGGGTCGTTTATTTCTTGCTTAAACAAGATTTTATTTTCTTGGATGACGGCAAAATCATATGCTCGCGGTTGAACTATTTTTTGGACTTGGGTTTGGGGGTTGAGTATTAAAAACAAGTACCACGAATTGGCCGAATTAGAACCTACTACAATTTCAAATCTACGTAAATACTTGTTTACAAATGGATTAAATACTAAACCCTTGCCAATACCAATACCGTTTTCTAAGGATGTTTTGGTCCTGTAGAAGTCAGAAAAATGATTGCTAAAAAGGGATTTACCTGAGTTTTTATCATACATTTCTATGGTAAGGGGCCAGAATGCATATTTATCGGGAAGTATGTTTTGGATATATTCTTTGATGTCGAGATAGTCTAGTATGGCTGTTTTGTCGGTTTGTGAGACTGTATTGAAAAAATTGGAGTTGATTAATGTGTCTTGTATCTCTGTCATACCCCGTACCAAGCTATCTACAGGTGGCGAATAGTAATTGTTCACATAGTGTTGCCGCTCAATGACATCTTTTTTTAGACCAAAATAGAAAAGTACAGTAGCCATGAATCCACTAAATACAAAAAGCCACCAAATTAGGTAGGTAATTTTCTTTTCTTTGCTCTCCACATAGGCATCTATCATGAGTATAAATGCCATGACAAATATTAAAAACATAAGCCAAGGTAGGGTTAATACTTTGGTAAAATGAAATGCTGCCAGACTGAGTATTAAGCCGATAAAAGTGTAAATGTAAAAAGTTTGTCCTTGAATATTGTTGTTTTTCAAGGCCATATTGCCTAATACTGATCCCTGAAAAAGTATAATAACATATAGTATAAAACAAATTATCAAAACAAAACTTATGTGGTTAAATTCCATCAATGCATCTACATCTAAGTTTACAGCAGAATGTAACACAAATCCCTGTGACATATATGCAAAATAAGAAAAGGCACTTACTACAAGCATCCCATATATCCCTGATGCCAACCCATTAAGATTAGAGTTGATTTTTATTGTGTCAAAAAGAGGTTTTCCACTAAGTGTCATCACCCAAAACAGGCTGATATTTATCATCAAATGCACTAAGTTAGGTGTCAAAATTGACATATCATTGATAGTTTCGAAACCTACAAAACCTTCAAATAAGCCTATCCAATAGTCCCAATAGTTTAATATTTTAAAAACTAATAATGCCACTATTGCATGTATGTAATTCTTTAAAGATATGGATTTTAATAATTTGGGGTGGCTTTTCCAATCTGGAACAAAGTAGATCCAAAGGCCAATAAATATTAGAAACCAAGCACTACCACGAAATAGTTTTTGAATACTCGATGGTACTGTATGTATGTCTAGGACTATATTTCTCCACTTATATTTTATTTCATTACTTTTTCTTAAATTTATGTTGTGGGTCTTTGACCAATCTGATATATTAAACGCCACCATATCTAAGCCTATCTTGACAGCATAATCCTGAATGCTCCATTGAGATATCATGTGGTAGTCTGTAGAAGTCGCTCTTGCAGCACTTATGTTCCAATAGACAGAACTGTCACCTTGAAATACTTCAATCACAAAAGGCGAATCCTCTAAAATAGATTTATCTGAAGAGAGGGTTTGTACCCATTCTAATAGTGAGATAGAATCTGATTTTAGTTTTTCGTTTAATAAATATGTATTTTCATCAGGGAGGCTATGCTTAAACATAAAAGGACTATTGACTATTGCCAATGACAAAAGTCCTACAACTGTGATAAATATTGAAATCCTTTTTATGTGTTGCATAATTCGTCTTATCTATCTGGTTTTATACATATGCAAAATATGTTTTCATCTTAAATCAAGGCTGTTAGACCATGCTAGCTAATGAATAGGACAATGCCTAGGCATTAACCACTGATATATACATTAATCAAAATCAAACTCTATGGTATCACCAGGTTTATATCTATTGTCCACATTTTTATTATCATCTGAAGGTTTCATGTCCATTTCTGATGGAAGCTTTATTTCAGGTTTTTTGTCTGCACTAGAGGTTTCTGTCTCTGGTTCTATTTCTTCTATTTCTTCGTCAGTCTTGAGCAATTCTATTTTGAAGAGCTTGGTGTCTATCAATTTATTTCCAAGGGCTTTCCAGCCTTTGACGTCAATAAAATCTGCCAACAGAACTTGTCCTTTCTCTTTGGTCTTACCAACATTATAGGTGTATTCCACCTCGGGGTTTCTGACCAAGGTAGCCAAATAAAGCTTAGTACCAGAGGACTCAGGCAAAAAGTTGAATTTTTGGTCAAGGGTAGAAGTTTCTATTTGGAATCTTTTGACCATTGTCCATCCTTTTTCGCCTTCAAAATACACCACTGAAATAGTAGAGTCTTCCTTGTATTGACCTATTTCTATCAGATTGTTGATATCATATTTCTTATTTAGATCCAAGAGATTGATTTCATATGTCCCATCTTTATAGATAGATATTATTTTGGAACCAGTATCAAAGCCGCCCAAATGTTTACCCCGTTTGTCTTGATTGAGTCTGCCTGTGATCTCATCTAAGTATATATGCATTGCACCTAGAGTCGATTTTCCTATAGAAATTTGGGTAATTTTTCTAACTGGATATTTAGTAACAATATTTCCCTGTGAAGTACGGCCTTTGATGGCTATCGTCGCAAAATCAAATTCAAACACCTTCTTTTTGGCAGTACTACTCTGTGTCAATTGAATATTAAGTACTTCAGATTCTCCATTGGGATTGGCTGTAAAGTACAGTACCTTTGAGCCTTTGGCGCCTTGGGTGAGATCGTACTCTTTATCCCGAGTGATAGCTGTGACACTAAACCTTTTGGCATAAGCCCTACCTGTCTTACCATCCAAATAGACCAAATTGTAGGTGGTCCGCTCATCTGACTTGAGCCACACCGCTGTATGGATGATGTCCTTACCTACAAACACCTTGTCAGCTATGCGCACCACCTTAAACTTACCATCTCTTGTAAACGCTATGATATCAGAAATATCTGCACAGTCACATACAAATTCATCTTTTTTCATACCCATACCCACAAAACCCTCTTCCCGATTGACATAGAGCTTGGCATTATTGGCTACGACTTCTTTTATTTCTATATTTTCAAAAGAAGTGATGATGGTTTTTCTTTCTTTTCCTTTTCCGTATTTCTCCAATAATCGCTCAAAGTGCGCGATGGTAAATTCTGTCAAGTGGGCTAAATCGTACTTGACTTGTTCCAACTCCTCCAAGAGCTGCGCCATCATTTCATCAGCCTTGAATTTATTGTATTTCGAAATACGTTTTATCTTGATTTCGGTCAGCCTGATAATGTCATCATGATTCATGTCTCGCATCAACATCACTCTTCCATCACCTTCTTTGACTGGATCGGAAGGAGTACCTACAAATTTTTTGAGGCTTTCGTTTATGATATCAATAGCTTGTTCAAAACTTTCGGCTTCTTCTATATCTCGATAGATTCTATTTTCTATAAAGATTTTTTCCAGACTGGCATTATGCCATTTTTCTTCGAGTTCACCTTTTTTGATTTCCAACTCTTGGCGCAGGAGATCTTTGGTTTGAAAAGTAGATATTTTTAATATCTCTGTGACAGATAGAAATAAAGGTTTATTGTCCACAATGACACATGCATTAGGAGAATAAGATACCTCGCAATTGGTAAAAGCATAGAGCGCATCTACTGTGACATCTGGAGATACACCAGGCATGAGTTCCAATTGGATTTCCACATCTTTGGCAGTATTATCAGTAACCTTTTTTATTTTGATTTGGCCTTTTTCGTTGGCCTTGAGGATAGACTCTATCATGCTGTTGGTGGTGACACCAAAGGGTAATTCTGTGATATTGAGAATCGTTTTGTCCGCTTGTTCTATTTTGGCCCGTATCTTGACGCGACCACCTCTATGTCCATCATTGTATTCCGCCACATCAATCATACCCCCCATATCAAAGTCAGGATAGATATTGACCTTTTTCTCCTTGAGAATTTGTATAGACGCCTTGATGATTTCTATAAAATTATGTGGCAATATCTTGGTCGAAAGACCTACAGCGATACCTTCTACACCTTGTGACAGCACCAATGGAAATTTAACTGGCAGTGTCACAGGCTCTTTCTTGCGTCCGTCATAAGAAAGTTGCCACTCAGTAATCTGTGGGTTAAATACCACATCTAGGGCAAACTTTGTCAAACGGGCCTCAATATATCTTGCTGCAGCCGCTGAGTCGCCAGTGCGCACATCACCCCAGTTTCCCTGGCAATCAATAAGTAAGTCTTTCTGCCCCAAATTGACCAATGCATCGCCAATGGCTGCATCTCCGTGAGGATGGTATTGCATAGTTTGACCAATGATGTTGGCCACTTTATGAAATCTACCATCGTCCATCTCTTTCATTGCGTGTAAGATACGTCGTTGTACTGGCTTGAGCCCATCATTGATATGAGGCACAGCACGTTCGAGTATGACGTAAGAAGCATAATCCAAAAAATACTCCTTGTACATACCTTTGAGAGTCACTGTAGGTTCACTGTCTGTAATGTGGTCTTGATCCATAAATTTTTACAAAATGAAATTAAGGGGCAAATATATGATTTTATTTTGTAATATAAAAAATTAGTTTTTAAATCATATGTCAGAATTAGATTTTAATCCGAACAAAGAGAAGTTTTTTAGAGCAAATGAAGTCTATATATTTGGTAGCTATACCTCATATAATCCAAGACAATAAACATCATTGACTTTGCGTTTTTGTACTGAGTAAAATCTAAAAATTAAAAAAAATGAAAAAGTATTTCTGTTTATATTTACTTGTACTATTAATGAGTTCTCAAATAAGTTTTGCCCAAGAAATTACAATTTTTCCAGGCTTTTGGGATATGCAGTTCTATGAAAATTCTAATCGAATTACCACCAAAGAAGTAGGTGAAAAAATGAAAAATATACCCATGGCCAATGAATTATGGCATAAATCAAAACAACAAAATACCATTGGATGGTTGGCATTGATACCACAATTTGGTTTTGGAATTTGGGCTATTAACAGAGCTGCCAATGGTGAAAATGCGATGCCTCAATTAATAGGTAGCTTAGCCAGTGGAGCTGTAGGTATTGGTTTTTCGTTGGCATCTATCAACAGTCGTAAAAATGCCATACTTACCTATAATGAAAAGATAAAGTTAAAAAATGAAACATCTTTGCACTTGGGATCTACTCAAAATGGGCTCGGATTGACATTGGGGTTTTGATAGTAGCTCTTAGGATTAGCTAAATAATCAATGAATTTATTTTATATTCAATATATTAGCTGATAAAATTTCCAAATTAGAGACTATTTTTTGACCTTTGTGGCTTAATTTATAGCCTTCTTCATATGATTACTTTTTTTCGTTCTGCATCGGATACGGTATATGCTGTTCAAACTCATCAATCTTTTGAGCCAAAAGATATAGAAAAACTTAAATGGCTATTTGGGGAAGCTGAAAAACTGGATATACAAGAAATTAATAACCATTTTGTCGGCCCTCGTGCAGCAATGATCACACCATGGAGCACCAATGCTGTAGAAATCACACAAAATATGGGCATAGGCGGTATACAACGAATAGAAGCGTTTTTGCCTTACAAAGAGGGTAGTTCATGGGATGTGATGCTCTATCAAAAATACAACCAATTAAATCAAAATATTTTTTTATTAGATATCAAACCTGAACCTGTTCACTACATTGATGATATAGGCGCTTACAATCAACGTGAAGGCTTGGCACTTAGTGAAGAGGAAGTATTATATCTTGAAAATTTATCAATAGAATTAGGTCGCCAACTGACAGATTCGGAGGTATTTGGATTTTCACAAGTTAACTCAGAACATTGTCGACATAAGATATTTAATGGCACTTTTGTGATTGATGGCGCAGAAAAGCCACATACTTTGTTTTCGATGATTCGAAAGACGTCATCCACACACCCTAATGGAATCGTTTCCGCATATAAAGACAATGTGGCTTTTGTCAAAGGACCCGATAGTATTCAGTTTTCTCCTTTTGATGCTGAAAAACCATCATATTATACCAAAAAGCCATTTTCTTCTGTTTTGTCCCTCAAAGCAGAAACCCACAATTTTCCGACCACAGTCGAACCTTTTAATGGAGCGGCAACAGGCTCGGGTGGAGAAATTAGAGATAGATTGGCTGGTGGTATAGGTTCTTTGCCTCTGGCAGGTACGGCGGTCTATATGACAGCTTACAGTCGAATGTCCTCTGGAAAACCTTGGGAAGAAGCGGTCAGTGAGCGTGCATGGTTATATCAAACACCATTAGATATTTTGATCAAGGCCTCCAATGGAGCCTCAGATTTTGGTAATAAATTTGGACAACCTCTTATTACTGGATCGCTTTTGACATTTGAGCATAAAGAGGATGAAAATATCATAGGTTTTGATAAGGTTATTATGTTGGCTGGCGGAATAGGTTATACAGTAGCATCTCAGGCTCAAAAAGGACATCCTCAACCTGGAGACGCTATAGTGATTTTGGGTGGTGACAACTACCGCATTGGTATGGGTGGTGCCGCAGTTTCTTCAGCTGATACGGGTGAAATGGGCTCTGGTATAGAACTTAATGCTGTACAAAGATCCAATCCAGAAATGCAAAAAAGAGCAGCCAATGTCATACGTAGTCTAGTAGAAAGTGATGACAATCCTATTGTATCCATACATGATCATGGTGCGGGCGGCCATTTAAACTGTTTGTCAGAATTAGTGGAAGAGCAAGGTGGTCATATAGATTTGGATGCCTTACCTGTAGGAGACCCAACGCTTTCAGCCAAAGAAATCATAGGTAACGAATCCCAAGAACGCATGGGCCTCGTCATCAAATCAGAAGATTTTGAAATTATCAAAAAAATAGCTGAACGAGAGCGTGCACCTATTTATAAAGTGGGCACTATAACAGGAGATCATAAATTTGTGATAGAGTCCTCTAAAACGGGGCAAAAACCTATGAACTTAGGGATGAATGACCTTTTTGGCTCAAGCCCCAAGACGATAATGAATGACTCAACTCTCGTAGTTCAATATGCTGATATCCCAACGGATGTTCTCACTATTGATAAGGATTTACGTCTATTGCTTCAATTAGAGGCTGTGGCTTGTAAAGATTGGCTCACCAACAAAGTGGACAGATGTGTCGGAGGTCGTGTGGCTAAGCAGCAGTGTGTGGGACCACTTCAATTGCCCTTAAATAATTGTGGCGTGATGGCACTGGATTTTGACACCCATCAGGGCATAGCTACGTCTATTGGTCATGCTCCCGTAGCTGCACTGATTTCTCCAGAGGCAGGCAGTAGAAATAGTATTGGAGAAGCATTGACCAATCTGATATGGGCGCCTTTAGAAAAAGGACTAGAAAGTGTATCATTATCTGCCAATTGGATGTGGCCCTGTAAAAATCCCGGGGAAGATGCCAGACTCTATAAGGCAGTAGAAGCCTGTGCGCAGATGGCTATTGACTTAGGTGTCAATATTCCTACAGGTAAAGATTCATTGTCTATGAAGCAAAAATATCCCAACAGGGATGTCATAGCACCAGGTACTGTCATCATTAGTACAGTGGGTCAGTGCTCTGATATTAGGAAGGTCGTCGAACCTGTCATTCAAGCTGAAGGTGGTGGCATATATTACATCAATATGTCATTTGGAAGCCATGAATTAGGCGGGTCTTCTTATGCACAACTGCACAACAAAATCGGTCAAAGATGCCCTGATGTAAATGATATTGAGAAGTTTAAAATAGCTTTTAATACCTTACAGAATTGGATAAAAAAAGGCGATGTCATAATAGCTGGTCACGATATAGGAAGCGGAGGATTGATTACGACACTATTGGAAATGTGTTTCGCTGACCCAAATGCAGGAATGGAAGTAGATTTATCATCCGTAGGAGTTCAAAATAGTTGTGAGATATTATTCGCTGAAAATGTAGGCATAGTGTTTCAAGTGGCCAAAGGTCAGGAAAAAGCAGTAGAAAAGAGTTTTAATGATGCGGCTATTCATTTGTATAACATAGGAAAGTTTAGTGATGGTCCCAAGATTAAGATTATTAACTTTCAAGATAATTTTGAATGGAATATTACTGATTTGAGACAAGAGTGGTATAAGACATCATGGCTATTGGACAAAAATCAGGCGGGTGAAAAATACGCTAATTTACGGTATACCAACTATTCAAATCAATCTCTACATTATAAATTTCCCGAATTTTTTACAGGGACAATGCCATCGTGTAGTCCTAAAAGACAGTTTAAAGCTGCTGTAATCAGAGAAAAAGGAAGTAATTCAGAACGTGAAATGGCCCATGCTCTTTATCTAGCTGGTTTTGAGGTGATAGATGTACACATGACAGATTTGATGAGTGGACGCGAGAGATTAGAGGGTATTGATTTTGTAGGAGCTGTAGGTGGATTTTCAAATTCTGATGTATTGGGTTCGGCCAAAGGTTGGGCTGGTGCATTCAAATATAATGACAATGCTCAGAAAGCGCTAACCCATTTTTTTAGTAGACCTGACACTTTATCTGTGGGTATATGCAATGGTTGTCAATTATTTATGGAGCTGGGCTTGATTTATCCAGAGCATGATGTATGGCCTAAAATGCAGCACAATGACTCCCACAAACATGAAAGTAGTTTTACATCAGTGGAAATACAACCTAATAATTCCGTGATGTTAAAAAAAATGGCTGGTGCTCGGTTGGGCGTATGGATATCGCATGGCGAAGGAAAGTTTCATCTTCCTAAAGAAGAAGGTGCTTATAAGATTGTAGCTAAATATGGGTACGAAAATTATCCTGCCAATCCCAATGGCTCAGATTATAACACCGCAATGATGTGCGGTGCTGATGGACGTCATCTGGTAATGATGCCTCATATAGAACGTTCTATATTTCCATGGAATTGGGCCTACTATCCAAAAGACCGAAAAGATGCCATTTCACCTTGGATACAAGCTTTTGTTGAGGCAAAACAGTGGTTGGACCAAAATAAATGATTTTGTCAATGGTCGATAGGATGAAATATTTGCTATGTTTCCACCAAAAATTAGAATAGATTGAAAATCTTTATGATTAAAATAGTGTTATCATAGGATATATACGTTTTATGAGACTGTTTTCCTCATTAATAATCCTTTTTAGTATTTTTTGTATGGCAGATGTTCATACTCAGGTATCTTTTCAGCCCAAGCAGGTAGAAGGGGCTTGGAAAGGCGTGGTATATAGAAATGAAAGTACTTTCAGAGGCAGTTTGTTAACTAATGGATATTCAGCCGCTTTTCAAAAAGGACAAATTAAAACATACTATAAAACTACTTACTACAGTGTTGAGTTGGGATTTTTAAGAGACCCTCGCGAGCTGAGTCAAAATAGAAATATTCCAGTATCCTTCAATAAAATTTCCCGTTCCTTTAGATTTGGCAAGCAAAATCATTTGTATCAATTACGAGCGGGCAAAGGCGTCAAAAGATTATTGACAGATAAAGCTAAAAGAAAAGGTATAGCTGTTGGATATAATTATGAGTATGGGCCATCATTGGCTTTACTTAGACCTTATTATTTAGAGCTCATTTATAATGAAGGTTCACCAGGAAGTCCAATCAATACGCTGCGAGAAGAGAAATATTCAGAGGCTAATGCCAATAAGTTTTTAGACTATTTTTCTGTATTTGGAGGTACAGGAAATAGATTGGGCTGGAATGAGCTGAGGGTTGTACCAGGTGTGCAAGGAAAGTTAGGGTTGTTTTTTTCATTAGGGGCCTTTGATGAATTTGCTAAATCTTTAGAGATAGGCATTATAGGAGATCTCTATCTTAGAAAAATACCCATTATGGTAGAAACGCAGGGTATTTCAGCTAAACCGTATTTTATAAACTTTTATGCAACTATAGAGTTTGGTAAGCGTTATAATTGAGTATTTGTATATTTTTTAATTTTCTAATTAATATCAAAATAATGGTAGAATTGCCAGTTGTATCACATACTATTGAATCAAAAAGAAAACCCAATTGGCTCAGGGTAAAATTGCCAATAGGAGAGGAGTATAGAAAAGTACGTGCTCTAGTGGATGACTACAAGTTACATACTATATGCCAAAGTGGCAATTGTCCTAATATGGGTGAATGCTGGGGCGCTGGTACGGCGACATTTATGATTTTGGGCAATGTATGTACACGGAGTTGCTCTTTTTGTGCTGTAAAAACTGGAAAACCTAACGAATATGATACTGATGAGCCAAGGAGAGTAGCGGAAGCTGTATTTCTCATGCAAGTCAAGCACGCAGTCATCACATCTGTCAATCGTGATGAACTCAAAGATCGAGGTGCAGAGATATGGTATGAGACTGTATCAAAAATCAAAGAAGTATGTCCTGAAACGACTATAGAAACACTCATTCCTGATGTCAAAGGTACTTGGGAGGCACTAGAACGTATGATCAGTGCAGGACAGGAAGTCGTATCACATAATATGGAAACGGTAGAAAGTCTTTATAGAAAAGTGAGGCCACAGGCCAAGTACCAACGCTCACTAGATCAAATAAAACGAACAAAAGAATACGGCAAAAGAACTAAATCTGGTATAATGGTTGGATTGGGCGAAAAGCCAGATGAGGTATTTAAGATAATGGATGATCTTGTTGAGCACGGGTGCGATGTTATGACTATAGGCCAATATCTCCAACCTACAAAGATGCATATTGAAGTAGCGGAATTTATACACCCTGACACCTTTGCCATGTATAAGGAAGAAGGATTAAATAGGGGATTTGACTATGTAGAAAGTGGTCCATTGGTGAGAAGTTCTTATCATGCTGAAAGGCACTTATAAGTATCTTTTATTCAATGTGTTATTCTATACAAGTCTTTGTTGCGAGATTTTTTTAAAAAAATCTTGTAAAAATATTTGTCAATTAAAAAAAACATCATACTTTTGCGTCGCTTTTGATAAATGGTATGCATCATATTTCAAAATAAAAGCCTCCTTAGCTCAGTCGGTTAGAGCGACGGACTGTTAATCCGCAGGTCCTAGGTTCAAGTCCTAGAGGAGGCGCCCCAAAAGGCTCACGTTTAATGTGAGCCTTTTTTTGTTTATTTTTATCCTATCTAGGTCCTTTACATTATAAACAAAACTACAAATACAAGGTTATAAGCCAAAAATATAAATGCCTTTATTTGATTTTCTATCTAAAAAAACGATCAATCATTTACCTTATGATGGAGAGGTGTTTTATCATGGTTCTATTTTCGACCTTAAACAAGCTCAGTTATTTAAGGAGACTCTTATGAACAAAATAGAATGGAGACATGACGAGACTATTATTTTTGGTAAAAAAATTATTACTAAAAGAAAAGTTGCTTGGTACGGTGATAAGCCTTACGTGTACACCTATTCTCATGTAAGGAAAAGCGCGTTATTGTGGACAGATGAACTACTCGTCATTAAAGATATTATTGAAAAAGAGAGTGGAGAAACATTTAATTCCTGTTTGCTCAACCTCTATCATACTGGTGAAGAAGGTATGGCTTATCATAGTGATGACGAATTTGAACTGAAAAAGCACGGTGCCATTGCATCTGTAAGTTTTGGAGCGGATCGAAAGTTTTCATTTAGACACAAAAAAACTAAAGAGCGCATAGATATATTATTGGAAAATGGTAGTCTCTTGATGATGAAAGGAGTCACACAATCTTATTGGGCACATAAGCTGCCACCTACTAAAAAGGTACATGAACCACGGATTAATTTGACTTTTAGGACTATAGAGGAAAATCGAAAATAAAATCATTGAGTTATTCCTTATTTTTTTTATAATGTACAAAGCGTGTTAAAACAAAAAAGGCCAGATTTTTAACAAAATCTGACCTTTTTTTGTGGTACCTCCCAGATTTGAACTGGGGACACACGGATTTTCAGTCCGTTGCTCTACCAACTGAGCTAAGGTACCCTGCCTTAAAAGCGACGCAAAAGTAATGCTTTTTTTGAGAATGCAAAAGTATTTTTAAAAAAAAATAAAATTTTTATTACATCATTTCACTAGAGAGTGATTTAGATATTGATTTTTTACTTTTAATAATTTAATAATCAGGTTCTTTAGTGATGAGCAGTGTTTTTACTCATTACTCCGCCTTTCACTTCTTTAATAGACTGAACAAAGAAAAAAGCTTGAGGATCCACATCTACCAATGCTTGTCGGAGACGGTGTACTTCTAATCTCGTCACAATTGTCATGACAATATCACAATCATGTGAAATATGAAATTTGCCTGGTAGGTAGCCACGTTCCCCTTTATAAACAGTGATGGCCTTATTAAAGTCATTGACTATGACGGATTTGACCTTATCATGTTCTTTAGATATTATAGACAAAGCTGTAAACTCTTCAAAACCATCTACTACATAGTCGGATATCTTCATAGCTGTGTAATAAGTGAGAATGGAATACATGGCAGATTCTATACCGAACTTAAATGCTATACCCAAAAACAATACAGAATTAACGCTTAAAATAATTTCTGATGTGGAGAATCCTGATTTTTTGTGCGTATAGTCCGCTAAGACCTCTAATCCATCAATAACTGCGCCACCCCGTATAACAAGTCCGATACCAAGTCCTATTAGTAACCCACCGAATATGGCAATTAATAATTTATCATTTGTAAAAGCATCTGGTATTTTGATAAAGTACATACTAACGGTCAGAAGTAAGATAGCTAAGCTAGTCTGCACAGCGAATGTTTTTCCTATTTTTTTATAGCCTATATATACAAATGGTAAATTGAGTACCAATAATAGGATATAAATGGGGAAATCAAAATACTCATGAATTAAAATAGAAATACCAGTCACTCC